>CAJWFU010000042.1:0-9855 GCA_913031315.1 uncultured Phycisphaerae bacterium
GGCAGGCGAGAATCCGATTCAACGGCGTGAAGATCCCCAAGGCCAATCTCCTCCACCAGGAGGGCCGCGGCCTGAATGTGGCGCTCACCTGCCTCAACTACGGACGTTGCACGCTGTCCGCCGGCATGGTCGGAGCGGCTCGCTTCAGTCTCGAGCAGGCCGGAAAATGGGCTCGGAACCGATTCCAGTTCGATCGCCCCCTCGGCGAGTTCGAACTGGTGCAGAAGAAGCTCGCCGACATGGCCGCCTTCGTCTACGCGATGGATGCCATGCTCTACATGACGACCGGCTTCCTCGATCGCCATGACGAGGACATCATGCTGGAAACCGCCGCCTGCAAGGTCTTCTGCTCGGAGTGGGGCTATCGCACGGTCAATGAATGCCTCCAGATCATGGGCGGCGAGTCGTACATGACCGAAAATCGCGTCGAACGGATGTGGCGTGACAGCCGCATCAACACCATCGTCGAAGGTGCGAACGAAGTCATGCACTCGTTCATCTTCGCCTACGGATCGAAGCAACTCGGCGAGTGGATGCTCTCGGTCAAGAACAACCCGACCAAGAACATCGGGGCCGGAATCAAGATCGCATCCCAGCTCTACCTCGGGGTCCGGCCGTCCGCCCCTCAAGCGGACCAATGCCACCCCCGAGCCCGTCATCACGTCGAGGAACTGATGCTTCGCATCCGCGAATTCAGTCACCAGGTCAAGCTGATGTTCAAGGAGCACGAAGAGAGCCTGATCACCAACCAGCTGGTCCAGGAAAGACTCTCCCTCGCGGCCCTCTGGCTTCACGCGACCACCTGCACTCTTTCGCGGTTCGACGCGAACCTGCGCAACGGATTGGACGGAGCCGCATTGGAACACGAAGCCGCGGTGGTCGAACACCTCTGTGCCCACGCCAACTCCGAGTTCGCGAACGCTCTTCGATCCCTTCGAAACAACCACGACGAAACGATCCGCAAGGCGGGACAGTCCGTGCTCAAGTGGGTGGACACCCTCTCGAACGACGGCTACTCGCTGCCGGAGATGAGTCCGAACGTGGATGCCCGTGGTCGCGACGGTCACGGTTTCCACGCCGATCAGGAGCAGATCCTCCAGTTCGGCACCGGCTCCGCCTTCACCGGTGATCTCGTCTGATTCCGATCGCCTCGCGAGGGACGCCCCTCCGATCGACTTCTACAGGAAACCCAGTCAGCCATGAACACGCTCCAGCAGATGACGGTGATGGGCCACGAGCGAGTGGTCTTCCATCAGGATCCCGACAGCGGCCTTCGGGCCGTGATCGCCGTGCATGACACCACCCTTGGAAACGCACTCGGCGGGACCAGACGCTGGTGTTATGCCAGCGAAGCCGACGGGATCATGGATGCGCTTCGCCTTTCGGAAGGCATGACGTACAAGTCGGCTGCTGCCGGACTCACGATGGGTGGTGCCAAGAGCGTCATCCTGCTCGACAGTCCCGGCCAGGAACCCACCGAAGCACAGGCCCGGGCGATGGGGCGGTTCGTCGACACCATCAACGGTGCGTACATCGCGGCGGAGGATGTCGGCGTCAGCCCTCAGTTCTGCGCCTGGATGCGTGAAGAGACCGATCACGTGATGGGCGACGTCGAACACGGCGGCGACCCCTCACCGTACACCTCGCTCGGCTGCTTCAATTCCATGAAGTCATGCCTGTCCTTTTCCGGCCGACCGGTTGATTTCGCGGGGCTCACCGTGGCGATCCAGGGGCTCGGGGCGACCGGATACAAGCTCGCCAAGCTGATTCGTGAAGCCGGTGGTGACGTGATCGCCACCGAGGTCAATCCCCTCGCCATCCGACGAGCGACCGAAGAACTCGGGGTTCGGGTGATCGGCAACGACCAGGATCTCTTTGCGCTGGAAGGCGTCGACATCGTCGCTCCCTGCGCCCTGGGTGCCGTACTCAACCAGACCAACATCCAGAAGTTGAAGGCACCGATCGTCTGCGGCACGGCGAACAACATCCTTGCCGATCCCGATTCCGACGGACAACTTCTGAAGGATCGTGGCGTGGTCTACGCCCCGGACTTCATCTCCAACGCCGGTGGCGTCATCCACCTCGCCGGCCTCTACCTCGGCCTGACCCCGGCGGAGATCGACACCAAGGTCGCGGACATCGAGGCCACGACGCTTGAAGTTCTCCAGAACACCAACAGTCACGCGAGCGCCTACGACGCCGCAGTCGCCTTCGCCAAGAGCCGCATCGAGGCCGGACGAATGCCTCAGACGGCTTGATTCTCCATCCGATCGACCGCACCGATCGCCCGGTCTCCAGGAGACCGGGCGATCGTCGTCATGGTCCTGTCGTTCCGTGATACGGATTCGATTCGCGCCGCAGGTGTCACGTGGGTCTTCTACCCGGGCTTGCTCCTGCCGATTTTTCGATGGTCGCGAGCCGACATTCTGGCCGCCTTGACATCGACCCCCAGTCCAAGGGTCAACAACACCGCCACTGATCGTGGATCCCGCCGCTTCACCACATCGTCGAGAAGAAGCCGCAACGCCGCACGCCGATCGCCAGCGTTTCCTCGAATCCAGAGGTGACGAGCCGCCCGACGAAGCCCCGATCCGGCGTACCGATCCATCATCGCGACCAGCTCCTGACGATCCGATGCGTTGAAATACCGACCGAGGGATTCGGTCGCCAGGAGTCGTGACAACCAGGCGTCCACCCCGGACGCGGAGTGACTGGTGGACAGGATGCGATAGGCCGCACCACGCCAGTCGGTCGCCATGGCCGGCGCCTCCGCCAGCAATCGAACCGTCAGGTCGTAGTCCTGGTTGCGACGCAGTTCAGGATCAAACGGAAGTCCACTGGCACGCACCGTCCGGCACGAATCGCTTCGGATCAGGGAAAAACTCAGAAGCTTCAGACCCGAGTGTTCCAGATAATCCTCCAGGGTCCATGGATGAACACTTCCCATCGATCCTTCCGGAGTCGGCGGATCCTCGGGCGGATGCCAGAAGTCGAATCCGGTGTAGATGATCGGACACTCGGGATGGCGGACCATGAGATCGGTCGCGACCTCGAGGAACCGAGGGTACGGAACGTCGTCGGCGTCGAGGAAACAGTACGCGTCGACGTCTCCGGATGCTCGAAGATGCGTCACCGCGGCATTCCTCGGACCACCGGGCCCACCCGTGTTTTGAGGCAGGACCAGGCACTCGATTTCAGGACCAAAGGCGCGGACCACCTCTTCGGTATCCGGATCCGGGCCGTCGATCACGACCACCGTCCGCGCTGGAGGTCGTGATTGCGCGAGGATCGCCTGAAGGGTCGCGCCGATGGTGTCGGCGGCCTGATACGCCGCCATGGCGACCCCGATGGTCGGCGAAGATCGAGGGAAGTCGGTCATGTTCAAACATTGTCCACGGGGAGTCTCTGCTGCCACTCCGGATCATTCCATCATCGATCCAAAGCCTTCAAGATGATCGATGGACGATCACTGGTGATGGAATCGATACCCGTCGATTGCATCGTCATCGCGAGGTCGGGGTCATTCACGGTCCAGACGTGGACCTCCAGGCCTGCTGAACGCAGCTGACGCACGAAGGACTCATCGATCACTTCGGGCTCGGCCCTGATGTCGACTCCGTCGGCGTCGATCGATCGTGCGACATCGATGATCTCGTCGGCCGTCGGTCGCCAGTGTCCCGTCTCCTTCGAAAATGAAGTCAACCACAAGGCCTTCCACTCCGGTGCGACCTGCTTCAAACTGCCGATCACCTGACGGTCGAAGGCGATCACGGTGACCCGATCCGGGCCGAGCCCCGATCGCTCGAGTTCCAGCACCAGCGCGGGAACGATTCGCTCCGAATCCTTGATCTCCACCAGGATGCCGCCATCCGCAGGGATGATCGCCAGTACCTCGGCCAGCGTGGGCACTCTTTCGCCGCGAAAATCACTTCCGTTCCACGGCCCCCAGTTTCCGGCATCGAGCGACCGGATCTCGCTCAAGGAGAGCGACCCGGTCTCCCGAGGGTCACCCGTGGTCCGTGCGAGAGTTCGATCATGCATCGCAACGATGTGGCCGTCACCGGTCAGTCGAAAATCGCCTTCGACCAGATCGGCCCCCTGCTCGAATCCAAGCCGGAAGGCCGCGAGGGTGTTTTCCGGCGCCGCGGCCGAGGCGCCTCGATGTCCCACGATCAAGGGACGGGTGCGAACCGGCTCACAGGCCTGGAGCACGAGGAAGAGGCACGGCAGGAGTATGAGTAGATCTTTCAAGCGGGCCTCCCGATGAGGAATGAGCGGGATGCTGGAGTTAGCGTCGTGCACATTGTGGCTTTTTCGAACGCGAAGGTGTGCCGCGGCTGCCCACTCAGATCTTGATGACGGGTGCGAAGTCACCTTCGAATCCTGAATTCGGCCCGGTCTCTCGACTTTGAAATACCGAGCGTGCTAGCCTCGCCGCATGCGCACCTTCGACCCCTCCCTGCCGTACGACTCGTCTCGAGAACCCGTGGCCGCCCGGGGGATGGTCGCCACCAGCAATCCCATCGCCGCCACCGCCGGCCTCGAAATGCTCCGCCGCGGTGGTACCGCGATGGATGCCGCGATCGCCACCGCAGCCTGCCTGACGGTCATGGAACCGACCAGCAACGGACTGGGCAGCGATGCCTTCGCCCTGGTCTGGGATTGTCCTGATCCCACCGCGCGGAAGGAACCCTGGAGCGTCCGTGGCTACAACGGATCCGGCCTCAGTCCAGCGGGCCTGGATCCCGCCGACTACCTCGGAGGTGGCACCATTCCGCGTCGAGGATGGAAACCCGTCACCGTTCCGGGCGCCGTGTCTCTCTGGGTGGATGCCTGGCGGCAACACGGGCGTCTTCCCTTCGCGGATCTTCTCGAACCCGCGATCCACCATGCCGACGAGGGATTTCTCGTGGCACCGCAGACCGCCCGGTATTGGAGCCGGGCCGCACCGGCCTACGCGGACCACGCCGAGTGGCGTTCGACATTCCTCTTCGACGGTAAACCACCGACCGCCGGACAACTGGTCCGATTGCCGGACCACGCTCGAACCCTGAGAGCGATCGCGGAAAGTGAAGGCGAAGCGTTCTACCGCGGAGAGATCGCCGAAGCCATCGATGCCGCCGCGCGAGCGGATGGTGGATCGCTGCGGTCCAGTGATCTCAAAGATCATCGAACGCTTGAAGTCGATCCCATTTCCGTCGACTACCGAGGAACCAGGCTGCATGAGATCCCGCCCAACGGACAAGGACTTGCCGCACTCGTGGCACTGGGCATCCTTCGTCACTTCGACCTGCCGGATCTGAAGCCGGATGATCCGGCTTCTCTCCACCTGCAGATCGAAGCGGTGAAACTTGGATTCGCCGATGCTCATCGTCATGTGGCGGATCCTCGCCATGTCGACCGCTCGCCCGAAGAGCTCCTGGCGCCGGATCGGCTCCGTCGGCTCGCCGACACCATCGATCCGAAGCAGGCCCAGGCCTTCGATGCCGGCATTCCGAAACCGGGAGGCACGGTCTATCTGTCCACCGCGGATTCCGAGGGCCGCTGTGTTTCGCTCATCCAGAGCAATTACACCGGGTTTGGAAGTGGGGTCGTGATTCCGGGCTGGGGGATCTCCATGCAGAACCGAGGGGCCTGCTTCCACCTTGCCGAGGGACATCCCAATGTGGTGGCACCCGGAAAACGTCCGTACCACACCATCATTCCAGCCCTCACGACTCCGACCCCCCCGAATCAAGTGGATGTCGCTCGGCAATCCGAACCCGGCGGACTCATGACGTTCGGCGTGATGGGTGGGTTCATGCAGCCGCAAGGTCACGTGCAGGTTCTCGCTCGAATTCGTGATCATGCCCAGAATCCACAGGCTGCATTGGATGCTCCCCGCTTCCGCTGGTCATCGGAGCGCTCGATCGCCCTCGAGCCCGGATGGGCGAACTCGGTCTACGCCGATCTCGAAGAGTTGGGTCATGACGTGACCCGCGCGGAGCAACGGGATGTCAGCTTCGGACGGGGGCAGGTCATTCACGCGCTCCAGGACGGATGGCTTGCCGGAAGCGATCAGCGAGCCGACGGTCAAGCCGTCGGCTGCTGATCCTTTCTCCGGGCACCATCACCTTCGAGAGAGACTGACCACCGGCCGTGAATTCAAGGAACCGCGATGCGGCTTGCGTTTCAAGGCGGCGGAGGAGAGATGGTCCGCCAGATCGTCGAGCCGTCGAAGGAGAATCGCCGGCATGTCGGTCACGAGTTCATTCTGCATCTGGTCACCTCGACTTCAGCCACCCTTTGACCGCTGAATGTAAGTCAAGCTCGAGGCCGAACCAAAACCGTCGCCGAAATTCTCCACCCCGATTTTCAGACCAGAACTCCCGACCGCCGGGCGCGGGGATCAATCTTCGATCACCCGATGTCCGAGTGGTTCGATCAAAAAAAACGCGGCACCCATCGGGTGCCGCGTGGAGAGAACATCTGATTGAAAACCGGCGAGGATCAGCCGCGTCGACGTCTTCCGGCGAGTCCGGCAACCGCGAGCATTCCCAGAACTCCGGGGGCCGGCACGGTGTTGATCGACCAGGCGATCTCGTGGGAATCGACCGAGAAGCCGATCTTCGTGAACTCGATCACGCCAACGCCTGAGGCATCGGAACCGTTCCAAGCGTCACCGAATCCGGTCAGGGTGAAGTCATAATCCGTCTCCACACCATCGAAGAGCATCGCCGAGCCAGTGCCGTCGATGTCTTCGCCTGCCAACAGGACTTCGAGCCCCGTGTAGTCGAACATCACGCCCGGAGCGCCCGGAGTTTGGAAGGTTCCACTTCCCCCGAAGAGGAGGCCGAGATCACCGTCATTCAAGGATTGCTCGGCTTGAAAGGTGTCGAACAGCGTGACCTGGCCAAGCCCGTCGACGTCGAACGAAAATTCGAAGTTGATTTCAATCTCGGTTTCAAACCCCGCCGTGGCGGCTGAGGCGACTGCAAGAGCTGAAACGAGCGACAACGTGTACTGCTTCTTCATGATTATTGGCACCATCTGGAAGGAATCAAGTCAGGTGTCGAATCAGGGACCGAAGCGGTCACCAACCCGGAAAAATCTTTCCGACGCCCCACTGATCACTGGTTTTTCGAACGGGAACAAATCGGGAGTCTCGAGGCGGGAACCTCATCACGACTGAGAATAGCGGATCCCGTGGCCCCTCTCTAGCATTAAACCGGGATTCTCTGCCAGTTCCTCTTGTTTGCCCCACGGACCCACCTCATTCAGCCTCGATGTCGGGGTTCATCGTGCATAATTCGTGGATTTCGGCACCGAAACCCGTTTTCAGGCCCGCGAAGCCCTGGTTACCGGACGCCTTTTGGATCCGCCGAGGGGCTCCGACGTACGCCGCGTCGTCTCGACCCGCATCATCTCGCTGGTCGAGCAAAGCAGGGTCGGCTGGTACACTTCTCGCAACGTTTTTCCGGCCGATTTCCGGCCCTCCTGAGCCGGTCCGGCAATTTTCCGCCGGCGCCGGAATTGGCTTCACCGCACCCGGGTGACTCGACGCTCGATCCGTCTGATCGACTGTCAGCGACCGCTCCGCCTCCACTCCGGGTCCGGCGATCCGCCGAGCAACTGGATTCAACCATGCCGATCACCACTGCCCTCAGCACCGAGATCAAACGAGTCTCGATCCTCGACGAACACGGTCAGTTCGACGAGAAGCTCGGAAAGGATCTGATCCCCGATGAGGATCTCGTCGGCCTCTACGGCGACATGGTGCTCTGCCGAAAACTCGATGAGGTCGCCTTCAAACTGCAACGTTCGGGCCGAATGGGCACCTACCCCCAGAACATGGGGCAGGAAGCCAATTCCCTCGGTGCCGCCTACGTTCTGAACCAGGACGACTGGCTGGTGACCTGCTACCGGGAGAACTGTGGCCTCTTCCACCGCGGACTCCCGCCCGAAAAGATCCTCCTTCACTGGATGGGCGATGAACGCGGGAACGACATCGATCCGTCGATCTGCGTGACACCGATCGCAGTTCCCATCGGCACCCAGATGCTCCATGCGACCGGGCTCGCCTGGGCATCGAAGTACCGAGGTGAGGATCGGATCGCCTGCACCTTCTTCGGTGATGGAGCGACCAGCGAGGGCGACTTTCACGAAGCGATGAACTTCGCGGCCAACCTCGACATCCCCGTGGTCTTCTACTGCCAGAACAACTTCTGGGCGATTTCAGTGCCCGGACGGATCCAGTGCTCCGCCCCGACCGTCGCTCAGCGGGCGATCGCCTACGGAATGGACACCATCCAATGTGACGGGAACGACCTCTTCGCCGTCGTTCACTGCATGAAGGAAGCCGCTGCCCATGCTCGCGAACACGGTCGTCCGTACTTCATCGAAGGCGTGACCTACCGACTCGGAGACCACACGACCGCCGATGACGCCCGCCGCTACCGCGACGAGGACGAGGTCGAGCTCTGGCGTCAGCGAGACCCGATCATCCGAGTCCGCGACTTCATGAAGACCCGGGGACTCTGGGACGACTCGAAGGAGGCGGCGCTGGCCGAGAAGGTCGAAGCCATGACCTCCGAGATCGTGAAGCGAGCCGAAGGCATCGAAGAGCCGGACGACAGTGATTTCTTCACCTCGATGTTCGCCGAGATGCCCGCCGACCTTCAACTGCAGATGCAGACTCGTCGAACCAGTTCGATCGGCCAGGACCCCAGCCAGATCGCCTCCCCCGAGACCGCCGACCGCTGAGTCGCGCTCACCGCGTCACCAATCCTTCACCCAAGTTTTTCTCGAGCAGCACCAACCATGGCTAACCTCACCCTTGTCCAGGCGATCAACCTCGCGCTCGTGCAGGAGATGGAAAAAGACGATCGCGTCCTCCTTCTCGGCGAGGATGTCGGGCTCAACGGCGGCGTCTTCCGCGTCACCGAAGGTCTTCACAAGCGATTCGGTGGCAAGCGGGTGGTCGACACCCCGCTTGCGGAAAGCGGCATCATCGGGACCTCCATCGGTCTCGCGATGGCCGGACTCCGCCCCGTCCCCGAGATCCAGTTCGACGGCTTTCTCGGCCCCGCCTACGACCAGATCTGCTCGCACGCCGCCCGCATGCGGACCCGCACCCGAGGCGGGCTCACCGTACCGCTCACCATCCGGGTGCCCGTCGGCGGCGGAATCCACGCGCCGGAACTGCACAGTGACTCACCCGAGAACATCTACATCCACCAGCCCGGTCTCAAGGTGGTGATGCCGAGTTCCCCCTACGACGCCAAGGGTCTTCTGGTCGCCTGCATTCGCGATCCCGATCCCTGCATCTTCTTCGAGCCGAAGCGGATCTACCGTGCCTTCCGGGAGGAAGTTCCGGAAGACGATTACGAACTCCCGATCGGCAAGGCCCGGACGGTCTGCGAGGGCGAAGAGCTCACCATGGTCAGCTGGGGCGCCAGCGTCGTCCAGTGCATGCAGGCGATCGAGAAGAGCGGCCGGAACATCGAGCTCATCGATCTCCGCACCCTGTATCCCTTCGACATGGACGCGGTCGAGACCAGTGTCAAGAAGACCGGCCGTTGCGTGGTCGTCCACGAGGCACCGAAGACCGGTGGTTTCGGAGCCGAAATCGCAAGCCGGATCATGGAACGGTGCTTCCTGCACCTTGAAGCACCGGTCCAACGGGTCGCCGGCTTCGACACGATCATGCCGTACTACAAGCTTGAACTCGAGTATCTCCCCGATGCCGAACGCATCGGCAAGGCGATCGACGAGACCGCCGCGTACTGATTCCCGGTACCGATCACACGCTTTCCGTTCACTGAATCCCGAAGTCCGGACGACCCATGGCCGCCATCAAGCAACCCGCCGATCATT
>CAJWFU010000043.1:0-9798 GCA_913031315.1 uncultured Phycisphaerae bacterium
CCGCCGACGGAATCCGCGAACGAATCCCCTTCCGTGGAGTCCGTCGCAAGATCGCCCAGGCTCTCGACCTGTCGGTGAAGACCGCCGTCCACTTCACGGTGGTCGATGAAGTGGATGTGACGGCCCTCGATCGAAAGCGGAAGGAGTACGCCAAGGTGCTGGGCACCAGACTCTCCATGCTTCCCTTCGTCATGACCGCGACCTGCCGGGCCCTCCGGGCCCACCCCGCGATGAACGCCAACGTCGACGACCCTCGCGAAGAGATCCTCATCAAGGACGTGGTCAACCTCGGCTGCGCCGTCGATACCGAGCACGGCTTGATGGTTCCGGTGATTCCGAACGCCGACCGGCTTTCGCTCGTCCAACTGGCCGACTCGGTCAAGGGCGTGGCGGAGGGCTGCAAGAATCGAACGATTCCACGAGAGCAGTTGACCGGGGGGACGTTCACGATCTCCAACGTCGGAAGCTACGGAGGCCGCTTCGCCACACCGATCATCAACTATCCCGAGGTGGCCATTCTCGCCGCCGGGAGGGCCTTTGAGAAGGTCATGGCGAAGGACGGAATGATCTTCGCCGGGCTCGCCCTTCCCCTCAGTCTCTCCTGTGATCACCGGGTGGTGGACGGAGCCGAAGGGGCTCGCTTCCTGAACACCGTCAAGAAGCTGCTCGAGGACCCCAACTCGCTGCTCGGTTGATTCGGTCTGACGAATAAAACTTCGGGTGAATAAACGCTTCCTTGTCCAAGGAAGCGTTTATTCGTTCGATCGATGAACGATGCTGCGATCCGGGTGAATCCGATCGTCGGGTCCTCTCGATTCCATTGGCGTTCGATTTGTTCCATCGTTGAATTTCTGTTGGGCCAACACCGCGTCGGTGTTTGGTGCGCTATCACCATCGCTCGGAGTCAGATCAATGCATACGGCAGCAGTCCTCGGGGACATGACCAACACGTTCAAAGCCCTTCAGGCCGGCCTCTCGGTCGAAGGCATCACCATGTACCTGTTCTGGCTCGGAATCGTGGGGATGGGTGCCGGTGCGGCCTATCTCTTCATGATGCAAGGCTCCTTGACCAAGACCTACAAGAAGGTCGCGATCGTGGCCGGAATCATCTGTGCGGTGGCATGTTTCCACTACTACAGGATGGCCGGCATCTACGTCGAGAGTCTCGCCATGGCGATGACGCAGAATGAAGACGGGACGTGGACGATCGGCAAGCTTGCCGCCTTCCCCACCGCCTACCGCTACATCGACTGGCTCATCACCGTGCCCCTGATGGTTCTCGAGTTCCCCCTGCTGCTCAACCTCGGCAAGAAGGGCAAGCCGATGTTCATCGGCCTCGGCATTCTGTCCCTCTTCATGCTGATCACGGCCTGGATCGCTGAAACCAGCACCCTGGGCGGCGGATCCTGGTGGGGCTTCTACATCGTCAGTTGCCTCGCGTGGGTCGGCATCGTCGGAATGCTCTACGGCTCGGTCTCCAAGGCAGCCAGCCACCTTCCCGGCGACTTCCAGGGCCACCTGGGAACGATGAAGGCCTTCATTCTCATCGGGTGGATCATCTACCCCATCGGATTCCTTCTCGCCCTCTCGGGCAATGAGAGCATCCGGGAGATCGCCTACAACATCGCCGACGTCATCAACAAGGTCGGCTTTGGTATCGCCTGTGTGATCGCCGCGAAGTGCCTCGGTGACCACGAAGAACGCGGTGACCTCAAGGCCGCGGCCTGACCTCAACCCTCGGAGGCGATCATGAGCCCGATCGCACTGACATCCGATGTCGGTCTCCGAGACCAGAGAAACCCGTCGGCGGATGCATCGCATCCGCCGGCGGGACTTCTTGCGCGGACGAAGTCGGGAATCATTCTTCGAGGGCTTCCCTGGCTCACCCTCGCAGCCACCCTGCTGATCGGTCTCTTCGACCGCGACCTGACGCAGACGAGGGACACTCTTCCGTTTCTCGTTTCGTTCGTGTTCTTCGGCATGCCACACGGCGCCATGGACTGGGTGGTCAACAACCGCCTTCGGCGAATCGACGGCCGGGCCACGGGGCTCAGGGGGTTCGGCTGGTATCTGAGCCTCATGGCGGCCGTGGGAATGGTTCTCGTCATGGCCCCCATCGTCGCCGTCGTCGCATTCTTCGTGCTCACGGTGGTTCATTGGGGTCGTGGTGATCTGGAAGCGACCGGCGGTGATGCTCCGCATCGAATCGACCGAGCCGCGGCGATCGCCGGTCGAGGTCTCCTGATCCTCGGAACCGCGTTCGCCTTCGATCCCGACGCTTCCTGGCGACCATTCTCTCTGCTGGTGTTCGGCGAGGCCTCAGGCACGGCGAGCATCGAAATCGCCCGGACGCTCGGACTCGTCGCCTTCGTCGTCGGATTGCTTTCGACCTGCTTCTGGATCGTCCGAAGGTGGTCATCCTCCGATCGAACCGGCGCGTCCCTCGACACCATCGAATCGATCCTGGTGGTCGCCGCGATCGCTCTGACCGATCCGTTGTTCGGGATCGGAATGTACTTTCTTGGAACCCACTCGTTCCGTCACTCGGTCCGACTGGCGGCGACCCCTTCGGTCATCTCCGCCGACCCGCGAACGACTTCGCTCGCCCGTCGGCTGGCCTTCGTTCATCTCCTTTCCATCCCACTCCTGATCCCGACCTTCATCATTCTGCTGGGGTGGAGCCGGATTCAGTTCGGCGGTTTCGACGTCATGGACCTCACGGTCACCATGCTCGGCTTCTTCCTGGTGACCACCCTGCCACACCACCTGCTCGGATGTCGACTGCCCCGGCCACAGCCGGTCTGAAGCCCGCCTCATTCGAGGTGGCACGGTAGTTTGCCACCATGACCGAGCAACCACGATCCGACGACCCCTCGAGCATGACCTCCACGAACGCCCGCCGAACCGCCCTCGCCCGACTGGGAAGGAACGGTCCCGGCTTCGTGAATCCCCCGGTGCATCGAGGGTCGACGGTCACCTTCGAAACCCTCGACGAGTTCAATCAGGCACTCTCGGCCGATCTGCTCGACGGCCCCTACACCTACGGACTTCTCGACACCCCGACCGAACGGGCCCTGGCCACATCTCTCAATGAACTTGACGGCGGCGAAGGCACCGTACTGGTCGAAAGCGGTCTCGCCGCGGTCGGCGTCGCACTCCTTTCGTTCGTCAAACACGGCGACCACGTCCTCATGGTCGACTCGTGTTACGGCCCTTCACGCATTCTCTGCAACGGTCTTTTGAAACGATTCGGCGTCGAAACCACGTACTACGATCCCCGAGCCGGACAAGACGGACGCCCGGGAATCGAATCCCTCCTGCAAGAGAACACCCGACTGGTGTTCATGGAGTCCCCAGGAAGCGTCACCTTCGAGATGCAGGACGTCCCGGCGATCGTCGCCGCGTGCGAAGGACGCGACACGGTCACCGTCATCGACAACACCTGGGCCACGCCGCTCGGGTTCCGCCCCATCGAACACGGGGTCGACGTCGTGATCCATGCCCTCACCAAGTACGTCTCCGGACACTCCGATGTCATGCTCGGATCTCTGACCGCTCGAACCCGCGCCATCTGGAATCGATTGAAGATCACCGCCATGGACCTCGGCCACGGGGCGAGTCCCGACGATGCGTGGCTGGCGTTGAGAGGACTTCGAACTCTGGCCGTCCGCCTCGACGCCCAGGAGAAGTCCGGCCTCCAGCTCGCCGCCTGGCTGCGTCGTCGACCGGAGGTCAAGCGAGTGCTTCATCCCGCCCTCGACGGCGACCCCGGCAACACGCTGTTCCGCCGCGATTTCGATCGAGGCTGCGGCGTCTTCGGAGTCCTGCTGCACGAAGTGGACGAGTCGTCACTGGCTCGGATGCTCGAAGGCATGCGAATCTTCGAGATGGGTTACTCGTGGGGCGGATTCGAGAGCCTCCTGATTCCCCAGCACCCTTTGAGCGAACGCACCGCGGTGCCCCTCGAGGAGACCGGCACGCTGCTCCGGATCTCGGTCGGCCTGGAAGCGACGGATGATCTCGCTCAGGACCTCGCCGAAGGACTCGAGCGGTTGAAATCGAATCCCTGACCGTGCCTCACGGAGCGGTGGCGAGAAACACGCGAAGGCCGTCGGTCGCGGCGATCGAACGCCCATCGGGAGAAATCGCAAGCCCGCGGATCGCCCGGTTGGACTCGAACATGGTCAGGATCGGTTGCGTCGCGTCGGGGCGACCGAGGAACACTCGTCCGTCTTCGCCACCGCTGACCAATCGTCGGCCCCCATCGATGAACGCCACGAATCTCGCGTCGCCGGAATGACCGATCCGACGGATGCGTTCGAAATCCTCACTCGGAAAATTCGAAATCATGAATACGTTGCCGGGTCGCTCTCGTCCGCCGAGCGCGAGTCTGCTGCCGTCGTTCGAAATCGCGATCGCATAAGAGGGACCCACGCCATACTCGAGAAGAACACCCCGCTGCTCCAGCGAATCGCAGTCGATGATCATTCCACCATTGGTGCGACCGACCATGAGGCAGTACGCCTCGAGGGTGACCGGATGTATTTCCAGGTCCTGGAAGACCATGTCGAGACTGGCGGTCTTCAGGATCTCGCCTTCCTCCGACACTCGAACCAACCGTCCATCATCGAGCCCGGCGAGAACCCCGTCATTCGCCACCAGGGTCAGCGCCGACACCCCGACATCTCGTATGACTTCGAATCCATTGTTCAGGTCCGGATCGAATCTCCATAATCCACCGCCGCGACCCGAGGCACACCAGATCGCCGATGCCGACCAGACGATCCCGTGCTGAAAACCGCCCACCGCTGGATCGTTGGAGGGAACGACTTCATTGGCGGTCCAGCTCCGGGTCGCGACATCGAGACGGTGAATGGCACGATCGGTCCGGATCGCCAACGACCGCCCGTCAGGAGACCAGGCCAGATGACCGGCAATCTCTCCCTCCGGCACCTTGACCGGGGTCTGACGAAGTTGCAGTCTTCTCAACGATCCATCCCGGCAACCGATCCAGACATGCCGTCCATCGTTTTCCATGGCGAGTGACCAGACGTATACGAGCGGTCCGGAACGACGCTCGAGGGTCTTGCCCGTCGCCAGGTCGAACACCCGGATCGACTCATCGAGACTCACGGTCACGATGCAATCGTTCTCCTCGTCGAATCGAGCATCCCAGACGTCCGCAAGATGATCGTCGAGACGCATGGCCGTCTCCAACGTGGCGGCATCGAGAATCTCGACCGCATTGTCGTGGGTGCAGACCGCGATCCGACTCTCGGATGCATCCGCTCTGATCCGCGGAATCATCCGGGCGAATTTCCGGGCCACCCTGACCTCGGACAACTGGGAATCGGTTTCCAACAGCGCGCCTCGACCGGTCCCCGCGAGAATCCGTCCATCCTCGAGTTTCAGCATGCAGGTGACACCCCCGAGATTCATCTCGGCCTGCTCGTGGATGCTCCCGTCGCGCAGATTCATTCGACTGAGCCGACCATCGTCACCGCCGAGAAGAACCCAGTCGTCATCCAGCGGCAGCATCGAACCGATCGGCCCCGGTGTTTCATGGGTTTGAAGCGTGGCTCCAGTGTCGAAGTCCAGAACCTTCAGGATCGGCCCGAGGCCGCAGACCAGCAGCTGATCCTCGTCGGGCACCTTCGCATGCTTCCAGGAACCGGTCGGCAGCTCCTCCAGTTCCCAGCGCAGCCGGCATTCCGGAAGTTCGTAGGCCCAGGTACCCCGATATCCGGTCGCCAGCAGGATCGACGGTCGATCCGAAGTCTCCGGGAAGATGTCCACCGAGATCATGTCGCCTTCCTCGTGTTCGAGGACCAGATCTCCCTTGGCCATCACGTTGGAGAGCCAGTCGTGCTCCCAACCACGTTCGGATTCCGAGACGGATTCGAGGTATCGATGGACGCCACCGAGATCACCCTGCCGTAGCGCACTCGACGCAGCCGCCAGGCCGGCGTTGGCCGCGGCGCGATCAGCGGATGCTCGAAGTCGTGACTCCCGAGCGAGCATGACCCCCATCACCACCGTCGCACCAATGATGCCCAGCACCACCATCGTGCCCAGCATGGTCGGAATCGGATGCCGACGGGCGAGCCGCCAGCTTCGAGCGATCCCCCCGAGCGGGCGAGCGGTGACCGGCCGGCCATCGATCCAGGCTTCCAGATCGGCGTCCAGTTCCTCCAGGCCCTGAAAACGCTCATCGGGATCCTTCTCCAGCATCTTCTGCACGATGCCGTCCAGATCGCGGTCCACCCTCGATTCGTATCGACGCATCGACAGCGGGTCATGAGTTCGGATGCGACGGGCGGCCTCGACGAAGCCGCAATCGCCGAGTTCGTACGGCATCCGCCCGGTCAGGAGCAGATACGTCACGACCCCGAGTGAGTAGATGTCGGCGCGAACATCGATCGAATCCGCATCGGCGTCGATCTGTTCCGGAGCCATGAACGGAACCGTTCCCAGCACCTGTCCGGGAATCGTCGCCAGAGTGTTGTGCCCGGTTACGCCGGTATCCGCACGAGCGATGCCGAAGTCGATGATTCGTACCCGCGAATCCTCACCCACCAGGATGTTCGCCGGTTTGAGATCACGATGAATCACCCCCCGACGATGCGCCACTCGGAGAGCCGCGACCACCTCCCGGATCAGTCGAACGCGGGATCGAACGTCGAGATTCTCCTCCTGCGCGTGCCGGGTGATCGACCGGCCACCGGAAACGAATTCCATCGCAAGCCACGGCAGTTCCGCACCGTCGATCTCGATCGATCCGGACGCAAGCACCTTGGCGATCCCCGGATGCTCGAGGCCGCCTGCGATCTCGACCTCGCGCTCGAAGCGTCGTCGAGCCCGTGGACCGGCGAATCCGGCTCGAAGCACCTTGACCGCCACCGTGCGATCGGGCTTCGACTGCAGGGCCTCGAAGACCACGCTGGTGCCTCCGGTTCCGACCAGTCGAACGAGATGAAAGTCGCCGACCCGACACCCCAGGAGATCGGAAGGACGACTGCTTTCCTGCTTCGAACTCTCCACATCCACGCGAGTGGCTTCGACGAAGCGGAGAAGACTCTCGACTTCATCCCGAATCTCTTCGGAAACATCGGCCTCAAGAAGGATTCGAGCGCGAGCGGATTCGCTGGACACGACCAGAGCATCGAACAGTCTCCGAACCGTCGCATGTCGAGCCGCATCCGGATCGACTTTCAGATCGGGAGGTGAATTCGATTCCGTCGTTTCATCCGGGGTCATGGTCGAGGTCCGCTTTCGATCAATCTTCACTCTCCGACAGACACCGCTGAAGGAAAGCCCGAGCGAAGGTCCAGTCCCGCCGCACATCGGATGGTGAACGATCGAGCAGGGTGGCCGTCTGGTCGATGGTCATTCCCAGCAACCATCGGAATCGAGTCACCTCGGCCGCATTCGGATCGACATCGGCGAGCTTTGCAAGGGCTCCGATGAGTCCCTGGGATTCAGCTTCCTCCGCGTGTGCGAAGCAGGCCAGTTCGCCTGCAAGAACCGAAAAGGAGATCGGATTCCGGCCAGCGCCCCGTTTCAAAGCCTTCCGTTTTCTGGCATGGTCGATCAGGAACTGCTCCATGGCCCGTACGGCCGCCCCGAAGAAGTGCCTTCGGTCATCCCAGTCCTTTGGCGAGTTTCGATCGAGCCGGATGAAGACTTCATGCACCACCTGCGTCGGTTGAAGACCGATCGAGTCGGATTCCTGCTTGAGAGCGCTGGCCGCCATCAATCGAAGATCTTCGTAGACCATCCCCCACATGTCCGAAGCGGCGGATGCACTCCCGTTCATCGCGGCATTGATGATCGCCGTCAGTTCAACTTCCTGTCGGTCTGGTGATGCCACGACGGTCCCCTGGATTCAACAACGAGCGAATACCGAGAATAGTGGACCACCGCCTTTTCTTTCCGCCACAAACCGCCAAATAGGCGATGACCAACCACAGACAAGCCGTGTTTCCATCGGACACAATGCACGAATGAATCGATCCCCATGGACGTGGAAAGTTGTTCAAGCCGGCAGCCTCCGACTCGACGGTGGTGGCATGTTCGGAATCATTCCCAAGGAAATGTGGTCCCGCTGGACGCCGCCTGATGCTGAGAATCGCATCCGCCTCCAGACAAACTGTCTTCTTCTCGAACAGGACGGGCGGAAGGTGCTGGTCGAAACCGGTTGTGGCGACAAATGGACGGAGAAGGAACGCGAGATCTATCACCTCGAACGGAGGACGGTGGTCGACGCCTTGCGGGAGATCGAGGTCGATCCCGAAGAAATCGACATGGTCATCCTCACCCATCTGCACTTCGATCACGCCGCGGGACTCACGACCTGGGACGGACGGCCACCCCGGGAGATGATCGCCGACGGCACCCCACCCCGACCGGTCTTCGAGAACGCGGAGATCGTGGTGCAACGACGGGAATGGGAGGATGCCAACGCGAATCGAAGCACGATGACCAGAACCTATCTTCGAACCCATCTGGATCCGATCGCGGATCGGATTCGACTCGTCGATGGTTCCACCGAAGTGATTCCGGGCATCGGAGTGGAACCCATCATCGGACACACCCCTGGTCAGCAGGGCGTACTCATCGAAGATGCCGGACGCACCACCGCATTCCTGGGCGACCTTCTGCCCACCATCCACCACGCGCATCCGTCGGCCGCCACCGCCTATGACCTGGATCCCTACGACACACTCCTCACCAAGGCGGACGTCCTGACGCGGGCGCATGCTGAAGACTGGACCATCGTTCTCGATCATGAACCAGACGACCCGGTGGTGAAGGTGAATCAGGACGAACGCGGAAGAAAAACCCTGTTTCCTCGGAATCCAGCCTGAATAAATCCCGCCAGAACGAGGAACTTCGCCCGGGCGAGCGACGAACAACTCGTCGTTGAACTGCGCGGGGCTTTCCCCGTCCGCGCAGACATTGAGGACCTCCGATTAAAACCGGAGTTCACGACCTCTTCTGGAAGTCACTTGATATGTCTAAATCAGCACTTCGGCGATTCGTCGCCGAGACCGTCGCGCCGATCGCGACCGCCACCATCCTGGTGGGCACCGCCACTTCAGCCTTCGGACACGGTTCCCTCGCATCTCCGCCGAGTCGGATCTATCTCGGCTGGCAGGGCGACCTTCAGAACCCGGCCGAACCCGCGATCGCGGCTGCGATCTCCGTCGGCGGCACCCAACCGTTCTACGACTGGAACGAAGTCGTCAACTTCCATCCCGGCGATGCGTTGTATCAATCGACGATCGACTACACGCAGAAGATTCCCGACGGGCGCATCGCGTCGGCGGGCAACGACAAGTACGCCGGACTCGATCTGGTACGCGACGACTGGCCGGCCGCACCCATCGCCAGCGGTCCGTTCACTCTGGAATGGTTCGCCACCACCCCCCACAACCCCAACGTGTTTCGAGTGTGGATCACCACGCCGGACTGGAATCCGAACCAGCCGCTTCGCTGGGGGCAGCTCGAAGAGCTCGCCACCGGTGCGCCGACCTTGCTGGAGGACACCTACGAGATTCCAACCACCATTCCTTCCCGAACGGGCCGCCATGCGATCGTGGTGATCTGGCAACGCCTGGATCCCGCGGGTGAGGGGTTCTACGCGGTGAGTGATGTCGACTTTGGAAACTGTGACGAACGGTGCGACTGCCCGGGTGATCTCACCCTCGATGGTCAGGTGAACGGTGCCGACCTCGGCCTGCTCCTCGGAGCCTGGGGCCCTTGTTCCGGCTGCCCGGAAGACCTGAACGGAGACGA
>CAJWFU010000044.1:0-9650 GCA_913031315.1 uncultured Phycisphaerae bacterium
TTAACCGCTGTAAGTGATAAATATGAATAATGCTCATGATAAATCGTATCAAATTGGTTTTTTTCAAATAAATTAACTAAATATGGGAACTCAAATGTTGCGACACCGTTGGGTTTAAGTAGAAGACTGTAACCCTCAACAAAATCATTTATGTCAGGAACATGGGCGTAAACATTATTTCCGATTATAAGATCGGCCTGCTCACCGGAAACTGGGAGGAGACGGGGCGATTCAAGATTCGACGCAGTGGCCTCGATGACCGGGTGTACCGGTGCAATGCGTTCGCGGATGATGGACTTCACCGGGATGAACTGGTTCCGGTCGCCCACGCCCGATTCACGGCGCGGCACGGTCAGCCCCCTCGGCGAGTGGTGGTGGTCGGAGACACGCCGCGGGACGTGGCCTGCGCCCTGGCGGGTGATGCGATTCCACTGGCCGTGGCCACCGGCATCTTCAGTCCGGCGGAACTCGAGGCATCAGGGGCGCAGCTCACCGTGGAGAGTCTCGAGGACCACGACCAGCTCATGGCATTTCTGCGACTCACCCAGTCCTGAGTCGACCCCGTTGTCCGGGGAGGTCCGCCGGCCGCCGGCTCTTCGCACGCGGATACCGGACGGCGGCCCGACGGCCTCCGCAGCCGGTGGATGATCCCGTCTGATCCGTCGGCTCGGCATCTTCCTGCGGAAGAACCAGATGGACATCGTTCGGCAGGTCCCCCGGCGGGCCGGTGATTCGCTCGCGTCGGTCAGTCCGTCCAGTCGACCAGTAGCAGGCCGGCATCGCCGCCGTCGACCAGGCCGTCGCGATTGAGATCCGCGGGGCCTCCCGCATTTCCGAATTCGGCCAGCAAGAGACCGAAGTCGGCACCATCCACGGCGCCATCACCGTCAAGGTCGGCGGCGAGGCCGATGGTGAAGCGATGTATCTCGGTGGTCCAGCCATTTTCGTCCTGCAATTCCCCGACCATCCAGAAGGTTCGATCATCGGCCGCATCGACCGTGCAGTCGAAGTAGTCGCCCCAGCGACTGAGTCCATCCGGGCCCCCACCACCGACGGGACTGGTGCTGCTCTGCCCGATGCGAATCGAGGTGCTCATGGTTCCCGGGGGGTCGGAATTCAATCGGCCGGCGACTTCGATCGCCGGATGGAGCCCCGTGCCCGACCGGCCGAAGCCGATGGCGGCATCGCCCTGACAGTTGACCGCAAGGGCTGGAAAGAAGGCATGTTCTCCATCTTCGAAGGTGAAGGCGCCGGCCTGTTCGAGTGCCGGGGGATTCACCCCGCAGTCGACCGCGTACCACACCGCGGATGAGACTTCCGGCCCGGGACGGCGTCCATGATTCCCCAGCCAGAGCACATCGTCGCGAATGGTGGCGTTGATGATTCGGGGGTCGACGATCCAGAGGCCGTCCCCCACCGGGGTCGGTGCACTGTTGTCGAAGTCGACGTTGGGAACCGGGACCAGGTCGGTCGAGAGAGTCGCCGTCCCCAGCGGATCGGTGATCCGACCGATCTCCAGCTGATTTCCTCCGGCCTGACGGACGATCCGGGTGTCCTGTCCGATTTCGGGAGCCTGGGCGACCTGCCAGGAAGCGCCTCCGGCCAGAACATCGGTCCAATCGACGACCTGCCCGTCGAGCGGTCCGGTCTTGTCGATGATCCGCACGAGTCCGCCGAGAAATCCCGGCCCGGGACCGTTTCCGAGTTCGAAGAGATTTCCGGTGATGTACCAGGCGTTCTCGTCGTATCCAAAGCCGGGGTAATCGACCCAGTACTCGCTCCCTTCGGACTCCACCAGTGCCCAGGTGCGGTATTTGAACCACACGCCGTTGGGGTCATCGTCATCGCTCACCGCGAACGTCATCCACGCCTCTCCAGCACCGGAGTAGAACTCCAGCGCGAGGACCACGTATCGCTCCGCGTGCGGGTCGTAGAAGCACTTCGGATCGAAGGTGAACCCACCGGCACCGACTTCCTCGAAGAATCCAGGGTCGCCGGTCTCGTCCAGGAACTGCTCGAACTGAGGCGTTCCCCCCTTGTCGAACCAGGCGATCTTCATGTTGACGGTTTCAACCACGTGGGCGGGTCCCACGGCGATCGACGGATCCGGCGGGCTCCACGGGGTGCTTCGAATGCCCGGGAACGCGAGTCCCGGAGTGCTCCGTGCGATCGGTTGGGGCGCACCGACGGTCAGCCCGTGATCGGACCCCTTGAAATCGAGTGGTGGCTTCTTGTGGGGTGGGAGGAATTTCGCCGGTCGAACCCCGGCTCCCTTGAATTCCCGCCGATCGATCTGGGGCTTGAAGTTCCGAGTATCGATCACGAATGCTTCGGTGGAGCCCCGAACCGACGGTCCTCCGAGGGTTCGGGGCAGAGGGGCCGGGAGGGTCGCGGGATCCCGGCCGGAAATCGGCGGGTCGAAACCAGGTGCGGCCCGAATGGTGCCGATCGATTCGGTCGGTCCGGGGTCAGTCTCGCAGCCGGTGCTGGCGAGGATGGCGACGAGGGTCGGAACGAGCAGGATCGGGAGCGTTTTCATATCCGGATGCTAACGGACTTTCTTTTCCGTTCCTCATACTTTTTCAAGCCATCGGTGGCCACCGATGGCTTGCCGGCGACTTCGTCGATCAGCTCGTCTTGACCACCACGATCGTGACATCATCCGCGGGGCGATCATGGCCGCGGAAATCATCGGCCGCTTGAACCACCGCCTTGGCGATCTCGTCGGCGGTTCGTGCTCGATTCGCACGAATGACGTCGCGAAGTCGGTCCTTGCCGAAGAAGTCCCCGCTTGAATCCACGGTCTCCCAGACCCCATCGGTGGCGGCCAGAATGATGGATCCCGGACCGGGGAGCGTCTCTTGGAGTTCTTCGAATTCCTCGCCTTCGACGATTCCCAGGGGGACGTTCCCGCCCTCGGGTTCTCGGAATCGATCTTCCGTCGGATCGTAGATGATCGGTGGATCATGACCGGCGCTGGCCCAGCGGAATCCCGAACCGTCGGGGGAGATCAGCAGCAGCAGCAGGGTCATGAACCGGCCGGCGGGGACATCCTCCACCAACACCGCGTTCACGTCATCAAGCAGCCGTCCCAAACCATCCGCATGTCTGAGTCGGGTTCGAATGGCGGAGCGGGCGGTGGCCATGATCAAGGCCGCACCGATTCCGTGCCCGGTCACATCGCCGATCACCGCGAGGGTGGAACCCGCTTCGGTCCCCGCGAGTGTTCCCTGCTCAGGGAAATCGTAGTAGTCACCACCCGTCTCATCGGAATAGACGTTGGCGGCCGCGATGTCGAGGCGTTCGTTGGAGGGAGCTCTGGAAGGCAGCAGATTCTGCTGGACCTCCATCGCGATCTCCATCGCATTCTGCATTTCGTAGCGGTCTTGAAGCCCCGAGGTCATGGCGGAGAGCGCGGTCGAGAGTTCGACGAATTCACGTCCGCCCTTCGGATTGAAGGTCGCTTCGAGATCGCCGGCGGCGATGGCGGTGGCCGTCCCTCGAAGAGAAAGCACCGGTTCCACGATTCGTCGCGCGACCAGGATGCCTCCGAATCCGCAGATCACCAGCAGGATGACCCCGGCGATCAGCATGTTCCGGCGAACCGCCTTGACACCGCCGAGGAGATCTCGATCGGGAATGGCGACCACCAGTCGCCAGTCCGGACCGGTCGCCAGACCGAGTGATTCTCCCTCGATCTCCCACGATTCGCCGGTGGAGTCCTCGAACCCGAGTACATCCCCCGTTCCCCGGTCATGCTCGTGAACATGTTCCGCCAACTGGCGGGCGACGTCGGCAAGCAACGTATCGGAGATTTCCGCGGCGGCCAGTACCTGTCCCTTCTGGCTGAGTTCGACCTTCGGATCGTCGCACGCGACCAGTCGGTCATCGTCATCGATGATCATCACCCGGCCATGCTCCGCCACGGAGATCCTTCCCATCTGCACGGACAGATCCCGCGTGGTGATTCCCACGTCGATGAGTCCGAGCAGTTGGCCGTCTTCGGCCAGTACCCGTCGGCTCAATCCGCTTCCGATCGGTGGTGGGCGTTCGGTGGTGGCCCACACGTAGAGCGGCGTCCAGCCCCCGGTGGGCGGACCGGTCATCGCGGTCTGGTACCACGGTCGCGCAGTCACTTCGTAGGGGTAGTCGCCGATCGCCGGTTCCACCCGCCGGCCTCGATCATCGAGGGCCCATTCCTTGGCGTGTCCCGGATCGGCCGAGTCATGGAGCGTGAGACGCATGACTCCGTCGCTGGCCTGCTCGACCCACATCACATCATTGCTGGGAGTGACGAAGAGAACCGCACCGATCGACGGAAAACCACCGACATAGTCGGATGCGAGTTCGCTCAGACCAAGCAGGTCATCGGCGGTCTCCAGACGAATGGTTCCGGATCGCACGCGAGCCGCGAGAAGATCGGAGATTCGCCGAGGCTCGGCCAGGGTGTCGAGGACGGCAAGCCGCATGCGTTCAGTGGCCTGTTGCACGATCTGGTCGACCAGGGTTCGATTGGAACTCCTCATCCCCGTCGTGGCCAGGGTTCCCATGAGCAGCACCACCAGTGCGATGGCGATCACAAGCATGAGCGGATACGAGACCGCGATCGAAACGCCCGGATGCGGCGTGCCCTCGGCAACTGATTCCCGTGAGTCCTTCATCAACCGGCCGTCGCCGTGCTGGGGTTGCCGGCCGCGGCTTTGATCGCCTGAAAGTCGACCATCTTTCCGGGGTCGTCCAGAACTTCGGCGTAGGTGACGTTTCCAGTCCGATCAACCACGAAGGCCGCCCGAGTCGAGACCCCCTTCTGGCCGAACAGATCCGCCAGCAGGACGCCCCATTCCGCCGACGTGTCCTTGTTGAAATCGCTGAGCAGCGGGAATGGGAGTTTCTCCAGTTCGCGGAATTTGGCGGCGACGAAGCAGCTGTCGATCGAAATGCCGTAGACCGCGGCCCCCAGTTTCGTCCAGACATCCCATTCGTCGCGCACCGTGCAGAGCTCCTCGGTGCAGACGCCGCTGAACGCCAGGGGGAAGAAGAGAATCACGGTCGGACCGTGGCTCCAGTCGATCTCGACCACATGGCCGGGGGCGTCGGAAAGGGCAATTTTCGGTGCGGCATGGCCGGTATTCACGGGCATTCAAAGGCTCCAGCGGGAGTGGCGGAATCTGGGGAAGATCAAACTGGCGGGCGGACTGGAATTTTCGGACGCCTACCACGCGGAGCGTACCTCCCGCAGGGAATTCGATCTGGGGTGGTCGGGCATTGCCGGAAATCCTTGGGCGTATTCGGGGATTCGTGGTGTCAAGAGCGATGTTTCGGATTACCTTTGACGGCGACAGCCGTATCCGGAATCCATTGGATGACGGAACTGCGATCCACGTCGGGCCAGTCGCTCGCTCGTGGTTGAGAT
Organism: uncultured Phycisphaerae bacterium; assembly: GCA_913031315.1. Classification (GTDB taxonomy): domain Bacteria; phylum Planctomycetota; class Phycisphaerae; order Phycisphaerales; family SM1A02. The sequence continues at coordinate 5,414 of CAJWFU010000044.1, forward strand.
ATTCGTTCCGTTGCTCGCCGGTTTCGCCGCGCGAGTTCCAAGAGGAGTTTCCAGAAATGATTCGACGAACCACCCTTGTTCGGGGCGGGCTCTCGTTGGCGGCCGCGCTCGCGGTTTCCGGCGTCGCCACCGCCGGCGGAGATCCATTCGAGTGCGGTGATCCCGAGGCGGGAAACTGCCTCGAAGACACTGGTACCCCTGCCTGTTCGGACGCACTCTGTTGCAATCTGGTCTGTGACAACGATCCCTTCTGCTGTGAAGTCGTCTGGGATGACACCTGTGCCGACTTCGCCCTCACTCTTTGTGGCGGAGATAGCGGTTGCGGTGATCCGGCTTCCGGTGCCTGTGATGCCCCGAACGGCACGCCGGGCTGCGACGACCTCGGTTGCTGCACCGCCGTCTGCGAAGTCGATCCCTATTGTTGCGACACGGCCTGGGACTCCCTGTGTGCCGCGGCCTCGGTCACCGTCTGTTTCGACGGGCCGGCTCCGGAAAACGATCTCTGTGCCGACGCCACCGATCTTGGTACTGGCGATTCGATCACCGCGTTCAGCACCCTGGGTGCGATCAACGACGGACCCGATCTCCCGGCCGAATGCGAAAGCTTCGGCGAAGTCACGATTCGTGGCGACATCTGGTTCACCTGGACGGCGAGTACCGACGAAATCGTCTTGATCTCGACCTGTAACGACGCGGACTTCGACACCCGGCTCGCCCTCTGGACCGGGGATTGCGACAACCTGGTCTTCGTCGCCTGCAATGATGACGGACTCGGCTGCGAAGGATTCACCTCGCAGATGATCTCCCCCGTCACCGCGGGGACGACCTACTACATCCAGCTCGGTGGGTTCAACCCCCCCGCGGCCGGTACCGGCAATCTCTCGGTCTGCGAAGGCGACGCCTGTCTCGCCGGTTGCGTCGACTCCTGTGAGAAGTCCGATGTGAGCGAAGCCGAATTCTGCGGTGAAGACACCAACGGTGGTTGCAACGATCCCAGTGGTGCCAACGCGTCCGAGCCGATCAACGTCGGTGATTCCGTGTGTGGAAGCCTCTGGGCGTCGGGTGGTTTGCGGGACACCGACTGGTTCGACTTCACGCTGGACGGAACCGCGAATGCGTCGGTCACCATCGATGCGAACGTGTCCTCGGTGGTCCTCTTCATCAGCCAGGAATGCCCGGACCCGTCCATCGTGATCGGTGAAGTCGCGGAATGCGGTGGAACGGTCACCGCCTGCCTCCCCGCGGGTGGTTACTACGTCTTCGTCGGTCCCAATGGCTTCGACGGAATCCCCTGCGGCAGCGGGCCGCTGAATCTCTACCGATTCACGCTGGAAGCCGAGCCGGTCGAGAGCATTCCCGGAGACACCTGTGAAGATGCCATCGATCTCGGCTCGTTCGAAGGTGATGTGGCCGTCGATACCAGCTGCACCGGTACCGATGGTGACGACCTTCCGACGAGTTGCGACAGTTATGATTCGGTCACGATCTACGGCGACCTCTTCTATCGCTGGACCGTGCCCGCGGATGGCGACTGGTCGGTCTCGACCTGCAATCAGGCGGACTTCGACACCAGGCTCGCCGCTTTCGACGGTTGCGGAGGTTCCCTTGTGGCCTGTAACGACGATGGCGAGGGATGCGAGGGATTCACGTCCAACATGTTCCTGCCGGGTCTTGTCGCTGGTACCGAACTGCTGATTCAGATCGGTGCCTGGCAAGAGGGCATTCAAGGGACCGCGACCATGACCATCGCTGAAGGTGGTGGCGGACCCGAAGTTCCGGAAAACGACGAATGTGAAGGGGCGTCGCCCCTCGTGGAAGGGGCTGCGGTGATCTCCACCGTCGGCGCCACCGGATCCGGCCAACCACTTCCGCTCGAGTGTGCGAAGTTCGGCAACGACCAGATCTACGGAGACGTCTGGTACAGCTACCAGCCGGCCTGCTCCGGTATCACGACCATGTCGTTCTGTGTCGCCAATGACTCGACCTTCGACACCAAGATGGCGGTCTACGCGGGAAGTTGCGACGGCGAAGTCGTCGCCTGCAACGACGACACCTGTGGGCTGTTCTCGGAGGTTTCCTTCGAAACCGACTGCGAGCAGACCTACTACGTCCGGATCGGGAGTTACTCGGAGACGGCGACGGGAGTCGCCACCCTCGACATCTCCTGCATTGGAGACGGCTGCGAAAGCGATGGCTGCTCGGCCGACTTCAACGGTGATGGGGTGGTCGATGGTGCTGACTACGGCTACATCCTCGCCGCCTGGGGTTCCTGTGCCGGAGGCTGCCCGGAAGACCTCAACGGCGACCTCGTGGTCGACGGGGCCGATGTTGGCCAGCTTCTGGTTCAGTGGGGCGGATGCCCGGTCCCCTGATGGCTGATTGATGAATGGTTCCCGGACCTCCGGGGACGAATTCATGACCAGCGAACGAGTCCTCCGGCCTTCTGGCCGGAGGACTCGTTTCTTTCTGAGGCGGAGGCTGTCGGACGGGCTATATTCGGGATCCCGGAACTCAGCCGAGCTCTCCGCGTATCACCCTTCGGAGGGCGGGGAGCCGGTTTCAGTCCACGGTTCGGCCGCCCCATTCGAAATTCCCAATCGACGGTCGGTTCACGGCCTTGGTTCCAGGATTCAACTTCCACGATGCCTCCCGAATCGAACGGTCGACCTTGTTTCCCATCGGACCTCCGGAGTGTGCTGCTGCTGGCAGTGCTCCTGGTTCTTCCCATGGCGAACGCCGTCCAGGCTCAGGTCTGCCCATCGCCTCAGGGAGATTGCCTCGATGCTCACGGCAAACCCGGATGTGACGACGAAGCCTGCTGTCTGACCGTGTGTGGCATCGATCCCTTCTGTTGCAAGAGTTGGGACGGATCCTGTGCTGACGAGGCCGCGCTGACCTGCGCCGGTCTTTGTGGCACGGAGGCCAGTGGATCGTGTTTCGAGCCCAATGGTTCGGGCGCCTGCGACGATGCCGAGTGCTGCGAGACGGTTTGTTTCATCGACAGTTTCTGCTGTGAAACCACCTGGGACAACAACTGCGTCATTCTGGCGGGATTCAGCTGCCAGACCGGGGGGGGTGAATGTGGCTCCAATACCGCGGGGAGCTGCTCCGAACCCAATGGAACTCCAGCCTGCGACGACGAAGCCTGCTGCGAGCAGGTCTGCGTCATCGATCCGCGGTGCTGCGAGGTCGTCTGGGACGTCCTCTGTGCCACCACGGCGGAATCAGTCTGTTCAGAAGGATGTGTTCTGGAGATCGATCCGGCCATCACCTTGGAATCAGAAGGTTGCAAGGTGTCGGCGAACGACCCCTGTGAGGGCGGCGTACCGGAAGCGATCGAACCTTCCGAGGTCATTGCCGGATCATTTCAGATCGGCACCGACGTGGATGTCTACGAAGTCGATCTGACGGATCTGGATCTGGATGGTGACGGGATGGTTCGGATCCGGACCACCCTCATATCTTCGGCGTTCAGTCAAGCCCGGATCTCGGCGGCCGAGTGTGATGCGGAGGTGCTCTTCGAGATCGACGGTTCCGGTTGCCTCGCCCGGATCGGTGATGTCTGCGTCCCAGCCGCCCCGACCTGGGTCAGCGTGACGGCCACCGCCGAGCAGTTCTTCTGCAGCGATCCGGTCTACCTCATCGAGATCGAGGTTCGGGACACCTGTGGCGAATATTGCGGCACCCGGGGGGATTGCCTGGTTCCGCGAGAGACCCCGGGTTGCGACGATCCGATCTGTTGCGACACGATCTGCGAATTGGATCCCGACTGTTGCAATTGGGAATGGGATTTCAGCTGCGCCTCACTGGCCGCGGCGGAATGCGGCGGACCCCCTCCCGTGAACGACGAGTGTGTCGATGCCATGCCCGCCCCGATCGGAGTCACACCGTTTCGACAGTTGCTTTCGACCCTCGACGGACCCGAGGAAGGCTGCACGAAGGATGACCCGCTCGGCGGCGACGTCTGGTTCGAACACCTGGTGACCTGCGACGGTCTCATGGTCTTCAGCACCTGCGGACTGGCGGATTTCGACACGATGATCGAGGTCTACCGTGGCGATTGCGGCGCCCTTGAAAGCATCGGATGCGACAATGACGATCTCGCGTGCCTGGCAGGATCAAGCCTGTTGCAGGTCGGTGACGCCATCTGTGGCGAGACGCTTCTGATCCGGGTCGCCGGTGTCGACCAGGCCACGGGCAATGGTTCCCTGGCGATCGAGTGTCTCGGAGTGCCGTG
>CAJWFU010000045.1:0-9630 GCA_913031315.1 uncultured Phycisphaerae bacterium
ATGAACGACGCGATTCACCGGGCACGGGGGATCCACGACGGATGGTGGGTCACACGCACCGGAGGCGGCGATGAAGTCGCGACGCCACCACCATCGCTTCCGAAGGAACTCCCGGCCACCGTGCCGGGAGTGATTCATCACGATCTCATCGCCGCCGGCGTCATACCGCACCCCGATCATGCAGACGGGGAGGAGCGGCAGAAATGGGTCGGGTGGTCCGATTGGTCGTGGTCACGGTCACTGACCGGCTCGGATCTTCCCGCTGGAATCGCGACTGACGCGGTCATCGATCTGGTGTTCGACTCCATCGACACCGCCGGCGAGGTCCGTCTCGGAGGCGTGCTGCTGGGAGAAGTGTGCAACCAGTTTCATCGACATCGTTTCCGAGTCGATCGAGGCACCTTCGAACGAGGGGATCGACTCGAAGTCCGGCTCCGCTCCCCACTGGTCGAATTGGAAAGAATGGTTCGTCTTCATGGCGATCGACCGGTCAACGCGGATGGTGACTGGGGCGTCTATTCGTATCTTCGCAAGGCGGCCTGCAGTTTCGGGTGGGACTGGGGGCCGAAGTGCCCGAGTCTTGGAATTCCCGGAGACGTTCGGGTCGAGTGCTGGCGGGATGCGAGAATCGAAGCGGTCCGACCGCTCGTCACCTCCTGCACCGATCAACGAGCGGTGGTGGAGACGCATCTGGACCTCGCGATCGATGAAGGTACGGCGGGGCCCGGAGAACTGCGGGCGACCATCGTCCTCGAATCCCCGGACGGTCGGACGTTCACCGAAACCATCGACGCCCTTCCGGCGGCCGGAACGGTGTCCGGGGTCGCCCGGATCGAAGTGGCGGATCCCGAACGCTGGTGGCCCCGGGGCCGAGGCGCCCAGCCACTTCACCGGTTGCGGGTCGAACTTCGACGCGGCGACGAACTTCTCGAAGTGGTGAATCGACGGATCGGTCTCCGGCGGGCGGAACTGGACACCGGTCGTGACTCCGAAGGCTCCCGATTCCAGGTGGTGATCAACGGCGAGACAGTCTTCTGTCAGGGTGCGAATTGGATTCCCGAGGGCCTGTTTCCAGGAACCGCGCCGGCGGATCGGGTCCGGCACCGGATCGACCAGGCCGTCGCGGCGGGCTTCAACATGCTTCGGGTCTGGGGTGGCGGCGTCTACGAGTCGAAGGACTTCTACGATGCCTGCGACGAACTCGGGGTCATGGTCTGGCAGGATTTCATGTTCGCGTGCGCGACCTACCCCGAAGACGATCCGTACCCGGCGTCGATCGAGCGCGAAGCACGGGAACAGGTGGCTCGGCTTTCGTCCCACGCATCCATCGTGCTCTGGTGCGGTGGCAATGAGAACGTGCTCGCCTGGCGGAACTGGGGATGGAAGGAGCGGATGGATCCGGCGCAGAGCTGGGGCCGCCGTTACTTCACCGAAATTCTTCCGGCGGTGGCGTCCGAGCTGGATCCGTCAAGGCCGTTTCTGCCGGACAGTCCCTGGTCGGGTTCGGTGGAAGCGGATCCCAACGATCCGAATCATGGGGATCGGCACACCTGGGACCTCAAAGTGGAATCGGTGCGAGAGATGATTCCGCGTTTCGTGAGCGAATTCGGACATCAGGGGCCACCGTCGAGAACCACGATCGAAGCGGCGATCGGTTCGGCTGGCTTCGAGTCGGAAGATCCGGAATCGATGGCGTGTTTCGAGGGCCGCCAACGTGGTTGGGGTGGTGACCAGCAGCAGTACGATCGATGGATCGATGAGTGGTTTTCGCCGGCCAAGGATCTGGACGGTCGTCTGTGGCGGATGCAGTTGCTTCAGGCGCGGGCGACGACCTTCACGTACGAATGGCTTCGCCTGAACCAGCCGCGTTGCGGGGGCGCGTTGGTCTGGCAACTCAACGACGCGTGGACGGGGCACTCGTGGTCACTGATCGATGTCGCGGGTCGAACCAAGCCAGCCTGGTGGGCGGCCCGCGCGGCATGTGAGTCTCGACTGCTGGCGATCACCGCCGGAGGAGAGGGGCTCGAGGTCGGAATGGTCAATGATCGGCGTGAGCCGTGGGACGAAACGGTGCGACTGCGTCGAGTGGATTTTCATGGTCGCTCGCTCGCCATGAGCGAGTTCAAGATGAACGCGCCGGTCTTCGGGGCCGCTCGGGTGGGAATCGATCAGGGCGTGGCGATGCCCGATGATGCATCGACGGAGTTCCTGCTCGCCGAAGCCGGCGGCCGACGGGCATGCTGGTTCTACGGCAAGGATGCGTGGATGTCGCTGCCGTCGAAGTCGACATCGCTCGACGTCGAGGTGCTTGAAGATCCCTCGGGATACCGAATGGACCTGCACGCACGGGCGCTGATTCGAGATCTGTACATCGACATCGATCGTATCGATCCGCATGCGACGGTCGATCGGAATCTACTGACTCTTCTTCCCGGCGAAATGACTTCTCTGCGCTTGCAGGGTCTGCAGGGACATTCGCTGGAAGCGATTCAGAGCCGCTTTCGAGACGGCGGAATGCTCTTTGCCGCGAATGACTGCGTCACGCGTTCGTCGTGAAAAACAAGCGCAGGATGTGCGGTTTTCCGGCGCTGGACTGAAAAAGCTTTCGCCGGTGAATCAAACAATTCCGGCCCTCCGGCCAGACGTCGAATTGATTTGAAACGACGATTTCAGCGAAAGAAACGGTGATTCGAAGACTTCTCAATGGTGAGGGTCGTGCGGTCTGGTTCGAATCGTCCGGAAATATTGACCCTTCTTCGGCGAATGGCCGATCAAATTCATACGGAAGTCGTATTCCCTTGTGAATCAACTTCCGGGGACAAAACGCGAACGAACGCCGAGGCGTTCGCTCGACACCTGAGCAGTCATCTCTTTCTCCTCCTGTCACCTCGGTGCCTACCGGCACCGGGGTGATTTGGTTTTGCTGATTCAAATCCGTTTTTCGGCAGCGGAGAATCGACGCCGATGCCAAACCGCTCGCTTCTTCTGAGAACCGCATCAATGCCTTAGATTCAGGTTGAAACGAGGATGGTGCGGGGCCGGGAGATGATCCGATGCGACAGGACAGTGGGATCGAGTCGATCCTCGAAGCGAAGAGAACGCAGCGGGCGAATTCCATCGAGCGACTGCGGTCCGCAGCGTTGAAGCGAGGAGAAGATGGGGATCGTGGACTCTGGTCGTTGGTGTACGACCTGGAACAGGCGCCGATCACCACGAATCTCAAGCAGCTCGAGGAGATCGGACTGTCGACTCCGGATGAACGGATGCTGGAGGAGGAAGCGATTCCGCAGGTGGTGGACGACCTGGTGAACGGGCTTGCGCTGATCGACGTGTTCCTGATTCATACCGACCACCTTGACGATCGCTCGCTTCTCCGGACTCTTCGGAACCGTGTCCTGCGGGAACCGGTGCGAGACGTCCCCCCCGGCGTGGGCAGTCGCGAATGGATCGATCTGGCCGGGGGCGATGATCGGAGCGCTTTTCTCGCGGTGCATGCCGACGACGTCGATCGATCGAGGGCGGCGGCTCGAGGCGAGATCCTGCCGGATCGAATACCCCGCTGCGCGGATCGTGATCGTTTCCTGCCTCGTCCGCCGCCGGCCTGATCGAACGTGGATGCGGAAATCATTTCACGCGGTCGGAGGCGAATTCCGCGGGGCGGGGAATCGGCCGTTCGGACTGGATGTCGATCGAGAGATCGGCGCCGATTCGATCGATCCACCCATCGAGTTCGCGCAGGAGACGGCGGGTGACTTCGGGACGCTCCGCGGCGAGATCCCTGGCTTCTCCGAGATCGGTCTGGAGGTCGTAGAGCTCCACCCGCGGGCCGTCATGGAAGTAGAGGATCTTCCAGATGCCGCGGCGATAGGAAGTGAAGGGTTCGATGCCCGGTCCGCTGGCACCCCATTGATGCGGCATGTGCCAGGCCAGGCCGCGGTCCTGCAGGCCGTCGGTCTCGCCTTCGGTTCGAAGCACCTTGGTGAGCGCGTGACCGTCGACCGTGGGTGCATGCTCGATCGGCATCTCGATTCCGGCCAGTTCGAGGAGCGTCGGGAAGAGATCGATCACCGAGACCGGGATGGAGACACGGCGGCCTTCGCCGATCATTCGGAGTCGAGATGGCCCGGCGATGACCAGCGGAACTCGCACGCCACCTTCGTAGGCCGAGCCTTTTCCGCTTCGCAATGGAGCGTTGTGCCGGTGAGCCGGACCGCCTCGGGCGTGGGCGGAAAGCCCGCCGTTGTCGCTCGTGAACACCACGATGGTGTCGTCTTCGAGGCCGAGATCATCAAGGGTGTCGAGGATCCGTCCGAGCGCGGCGTCCGTCGTTTCAATCATCGTGGCGTAGGCCGCTTCGCGAGGATGCAGTTCCGCGTAGCGATGAAGGTGGCGGTGGTTGGCCATGATGGGGGCATGCACGGCGTACGGGGCGAAGTGAATCAGGAAGGGCCGCGGGTCGTCTTCGGATCGTCGGATCTCGGCGACCGCTTCCTCCGCGAGCACTTCGGTGAGATGGACATCTCGGCCGTGATATCGATCGAGACCGGGAACGTCCCAGACGCTCGGCCCGGTTTTTCCCTGACGCTTTCTGGCTCCGAAATCATGGATGCCGTAGAAGCTTCCGGGGCCGCCGGGACCATGTCCCGCGATATTGGTCTCGAATCCGAGCCGGGTTGGGTCGGCACCGCTGGTACCGATCGCGCCGAAGTGCGCCTTCCCGAGATGCACGGTTCGGTAGCCCGCCCGTTCGAAGATCGAAGGGAGGGTGACGTCGCCTTCGGCGAGCCCCTGGAGTCGCCAGGGTGGATTTCGAAGTCGCGGGTGTGCGGCAGAGGTGTCCCGGTCCGCATGAAGCGTCCAGTACGTGATGCCGGTTCGGGCGGGGTGACGTCCGGTCAGGAAGGCGGTCCGAGTGGGGGTGCAGACCGGGCTTGCCGCGTAGGCGTCGGTGAAGGTCGTTCCCCGCAGGGCGAGTCGTTCCAGGTTCGGAGTGTGGTAACGACGATTGAGCGGTGTGATTTCGGGACCGAAGGGATGGGAGACGTCCTGCCAGCCGAGATCGTCGACCATGAAGACCACCACGTTCGGGGAGGGTTCCTCCGCCAGAAGCGGGGTGGCGATCAGAATCACGGGGATGGCCAGCAGGCCCCACAGGTGATGCAGGATGGTCGAGCCGGCGAATCGGAGGTGGTGGGGGATCACGGTCATCCCTCAAGCCTAGCGATGAGGGTCAGGCAAGGCGGGATCCGTCCGGTGGAGTTAGATTCCTGTGATGAGCGACCACCACAAGAGTGACTTCAGACCCGAAACCTCGGAATCCTCCGGCATCGGGGGGCCCGACGGTCAGGACCTCGAACCGATTCGTTGTGCCGAACAGGTGCACCAGCCGAGCCGGGGTGAGGCCCAACTGACCCTGCGAGCGGTGCTCACCGGTTGTGCATTGGGCTGCGTGGTGGCCTCGATGAACATCTACTTCGGTCTCAAGACGGGCTGGTCGATCGGTGGCTCGCTCATCGCGGCCATCCTGGGGTTCAGCATCTGGAAGATCCTCGCGCCCATCGGCGCCCGTCAGTTGTCGGTGCTGGAGACCAATATCGCCCAGACCTCGGGCAGCGCCGCCGGATCCATGACCAGTGCCGCGGGAATGCTTTCGGCGATCCCCGCCCTTGGCCTGATGGGGGTGGAGTTCTCGTACTTTCAACTCGCCGGATGGGCGCTCGCGGTCGGCTTTCTCGGGGTGTTCTACGCGGTTCCGCTTCGAAACCAGATGGTGGTGGTCGAGAAACTTCGATTCCCCACCGGGACCGCGACCGCGGAGACGATCGTCTCGATGAATTCCGCCGGGGGCGCGGGTGATGCCCTTCGGCAGGCTCGGATGCTCCTGCTCTGGGCCCTGGTCGCCGCGGTGTTCACGCAGGTGAAATACTTCTATCCCATCATCGAGCATCCGATGTTCGCGAACCTGATCGCCGGACCCGACGTGACCGCGGCGATCAAGGGAGGCGAGGCGGTGGAAGCCGCCGGCTGGGTCGTCCTCTACGTGACGGCCGGGGCCTGGGGGTTCAGTCTCCTCTTCTCCCCGCTGATGTTCGGCGCGGGAATCCTGATCGGTCCCCGGGTGGGAACCTCGTTGCTGCTGGGTTCGATCCTCGGTTGGGCGATTCTGGGTCCCTGGTCGAAGTCTGCGGGATGGGCCGAAGGCCCGATCATGAGTTATGCCGACGGCCCTCGCGGCTGGCTGCTCTGGCCGGGGGTGGCGATCATGATCGCGGACGCCTTCGCGAATCTCGCCCTCTCGTGGCGGACCATCCTGAACACGTTCCGCCCGGGTCGAAGCGACCTGGAGGACGGGGAAATGCTCGAACCTCCATCGATGTTGATACCGAACCTCTGGTGGATGGGTGGCCTCGGGACGGCCAGCATCATCACCATGGTGGTGGCTCATTCGGTGTTCGGCATCCCCTGGTGGATGACCCTGCTCGCGGTCGCGATGAGTTCGGTGCTGGCGATGATCGCCACTCGATCCACCGGGGAGACCGACATCAATCCGATCGGTGGCATGGGCAAGGTGACCCAGCTCGCCTTCGGTGCCGTCGCGCCCGGTCAGGCGGACGTCAACGTGCTCGCGGCGAGCATCACCAGCGCCGGTGCCAGCCAGTCCGGCGACATGATGCAGGATCTCAAGACCGGAAGGCTGCTCGGAGCCAGTCCCCGCAAGCAGATTCTCGCCCAGCTGGCGGGGATCACCTGCGGCATCCCCATCTGCGCCGCGGTCTACAAACTGTTCGACAGCCAGTACGAGATCGGCGTCGATGAGAGCTTTCCCGCGCCGGCGGCGAACGCCTGGAAGGCGATGGCGGAACTTCTCAGTGGTGGATTCGATCAACTGCCCACCCATGCCGGCTGGGCCATCGCGGGCGGAGCGCTCTTCGGAGTCCTTCTGCCGGTGCTTCGCAAGACCGTGAAGCCGATCGCACCGTTCGTTCCGAGTTCACTGGCGATGGGAATCGCGTTTCTGGTCCCCGCGTACTACTCGGTGGCGATGTTCCTCGGCTCGATGATCCTGGTGTACTGGCGAAAGCTCTCCCCGGCCTCCGCCGCGGCCCTCGCGATCGCCGTCGCAAGCGGTTTGATCGCCGGTGAAGGACTGACCGGTGTCCTCGCGGCGATCGAGTCGTTGATCGGCATGCCGGAAGGTGAGGGGATCGGTGCCGCGTGGCAGTGGATCACGGGGAGTTCACCTGATTCCTGAACGATAGAGACGATTCTCCGGAGTGAGACTGGTTGAATGCGTGGATCTCGGGCATCATGCGATTTCGCTCGTCCAGTGGCGAGTGAGAACATATCGATTCACTTCCGGATGGGACACGCCAATGCATTCCAATTTCAGTCTGCCGACCTCTCTCCTGGCCGTTCAGGAAGCGACCGCTTCGCCCGCCGCCAAACCGGCCGCCGAAGCGAAGACCGGCACTGGGTTTACCGCGCCGTCCGACTTGAGCGCTGAAGGGCTCTCGTCCTGGGCCGGTGACGCATCCCAGATCCTGCTTGATCTCGCGGTCACCTACGCTCCCCGACTCCTTCTGGCGATCGTGGTTCTGATCGTCGGCTGGTTGGCGATCGGCACGATCATTCGTGGCATCCGACGGGTGCTGTCGCTCAAGAAGTTCGACCCGACGGTCGGCAACTTTCTGGGCAGTGTGGCCGGCATGGCCTTGAAGATCATGCTCCTGCTCTCCGTGGCCGGCATGGTCGGAGTCGAAGTCACCAGCTTCATCGCGATCCTCTCGGCCGCCACCCTCGCGATCGGCATGGCCATGAGGGGAACGCTGTCCAACTTCGCGGGTGGAGTCTCCGTGATGATGTTCCGCCCCTACAAGGTCGGCGACTTCATCGAAGGAGCCGGTCAGAGCGGCTCGGTGAAGGAGATCCAGATCTTCAACACCATTCTCACCACCGGTGACAACCGCACGGTGGTCATCCCGAACAACGCGATTTCGACCGGGGTGCTGGTCAACTATTCGACCCAGCCCACCCGTCGGGTCGAACTCAACATCGGCATCGGCTACGAGGACGACATCGATCTCGCCCGCAAGGTCATTCAGGATTTCATCAAGGCTGACTCGCGGGTGCACACGGATCCCGAGCCGCTCATCGTGGTCGGCGCGCTCGGTGCCTGCTCGGTCGATCTCAAGATCCGGGTCTGGGTGGACGCCGCTCACTACTGGCCGGTCACCTTCGACTTCAACGAGGGGCTCAAGAAGGCCTTCGATGCCAACAAGATCAGCATTCCCTTCCCGCAGCAGGTGGTCCACCACGTGCACGACAACGAAGCTCAAACCGCTTCCTGAGCGTTCAGCGGACGACGCTTCGGCCCGAGGCTCTGATCCGGTCGAGGGCGGCCTGAAGTGAAGCGACCTTGTCCGGCCGTTCGGCGGCGAGGTCATGAGTCTCTTCCGGGTCCGAAGCGAGATCATAAAGTTGCACCGCGGGCCCGCCATCGGCGGGCCCGCGTCGTTTTGGTTCGGTGAACCCACCGGATCCCAGGCCTTCGATCAGTTTCCAATCACCCACACGAATCGCGAACATGCCGTCGAGACTGTGATGGACCACGCCCGCTCGACCCTTGAGCGATGACGGGTCGTCTTCCAGCAGCAGGGGAAGAAGATCGACCGAGTCTTCGCCACCCTGGAAAGGGGTGGGATGATCTTCAGCGGCGGCGGCGATGCTGGTCGCGTAGAGATCGGTGAGGCAGACGGTCTGTTCGATCGTGGCTCCGGGCGCCAATCGGGCCGGCCACTGAATGAGAAGCGGAACTCGATGGCCGCCCTCATGAATGTCCGCCTTCTGCCCTCGCCAGTTGAGATTGGCGGCATGGTTCCAGCGTGCGACATCCGCGGCGGGCCAGTGGGAACCGTTGTCGCTGGTGAAGATGAAGATCGTGTCGGAGGCCAGGCCGGATTCCTCCAGGGCGGTCAGCAGGCGCCCGATTCCGGCGTCGATCTGATTCACGAAATCCCCGTAGTGGCCGGCGCCGCTCGTGCCCTGCCATCGTTCCTGGGGGAGCCACGGGGTGTGGGGGGCGCTGAGGCAGAGCTGGAGGAAGAGCGGCTGATCGCTCCGATGTATCGCCTGGTCTTGAATGATGGCGACGGACTCGTCGAAAGACCGGGGGAGGACCTCCTCATGGACGAACCCTTCGGCGATCGGACCGGCTCGCCAGAAACCACCACCGTCGGCCCGACGATGCTCCGACCCTTCGATGGTCAGGGTGGGCGATGGATCGCCTCGGCCGTCCCGGAACCAGCAGTAGGGAGGAATGTCGAGCGAACTCGGAATGCCGATGCTCTGATCGAAGCCGACGGTGTGGGGACCGGCATCCAGAGGACCGGTCCAATCCGTCTTCCCGGTGGCGCCGAGGCCGAGATGCCATTTTCCGACGAACGCGGTGTGGTAACCGCGGGCCCGGAGTTCACTCGCGATGGTCGGACGACCGGGTTCGATCAGGAGCGGATCGTCGGTCCAGAGCACGCCGTTCTTCAGCGTGGAACGCCAGCAGTACCGGCCGGTGAGGATTCCGTAGCGGGTGGGGGAGCAGACCGAACTCGGCGCGTGTGCGTCGATGAATCGCAC
>CAJWFU010000046.1:0-9530 GCA_913031315.1 uncultured Phycisphaerae bacterium
ACCCTCGGCCTCGGCACCGAAGGCTGCATCGAACTGCTCATGGGCGAGGAAGGCGATCCGGTCGACGTCCTGGTCCGCCACCTGGATGGCGAGGAGGAGACCCTCACCATCGTTCGTCGTCGAATCGAAACCCGATCGGTCCGCGGCATGCAGCGTGAAGGTTCCGGCTGGAACCACTTCCTGGATCCTGAACGCGGCATCGGCTACATCAGACTCACGCAGTTCACCGACCGTTCGATCGAGGAGATGCGTTCAGCCCTAGAAAGCCTCGAGGAAGCCGGCGCCCGGGGCCTGATCCTCGATCTGAGATTCAACGGCGGAGGGACTCTGGATGGAGCCATCGACATCGCCGACCTGTTTCTGGACCGCGGAGTGATCGTCTCGGTCAAGGACCGTGACGGCCAGGGACGAAGTTGGACCGCGGATGATGACGAAGACGACCTTGAATGGCCGATGGTCGTGCTGGTCAACGACGGCTCCGCCTCGGCCAGCGAGATCGTCTCCGGGGCCCTCCAGTCCCTGGGCCGGGCCAAGGTGCTCGGCGAACGAACCTTCGGCAAGGGATCGGTGCAGGAAGTCCGAAGTCTTCCCGGAGATCAGGGCATTCTCAAGATGACCACCGCGCGGTACTACCTTCCGGACGGTCGCAACCTCGACCGTCACGGCGAAGCAGAGATCTGGGGCGTGGATCCCGACCCCGGCTACCTGATCGATCTGGACACCGACGAGTACGCCGACCTGGTCTCGAAACGCCGGGTCTACGAAACCATCGATGGCGAGCTCGACGACGAGCGCACCCCGCCCCGATTCGATGACCCGGAATGGATCGATTCGACCCTCAACGACCCGCAACTCGCGGCGGCCGTCACCGCATTGCGGGCGAAGATCGGGGGCGAGGACTGGCCACGCGTCGGGGAGGATCCTTCTCTCGAAGCCGTCCTGGCCGGTGAACTCAAGACTCAGAACGCATACCGAGATCGGCTTCGTGAAGAACTGGCTTCCGTCGAGGAACGAATCGAGGAGCTCGAATCCAGTCCCCGCGTTGATGATCCGGAAACGGACACCGGAACCGATTCGTGAGCGATGCCCGGATCGATCCCGCCCTGGTGCTCGGCATCGAGACCAGCTGCGACGAGACCGCGGCGGCGGTGGTCGATGACCGCGGCCTGGTTCTGGGGGCCGCGGTCGCGACCCAGCACGAACTCCATGAGGAATACGGCGGCGTGGTTCCGGAGATCGCCAGCCGGGCTCATCTGGAACGCGTGCTGCCCGTGATTCGACGGGCGCTCGATCTTGCAGGCATCGGGCTCGATCGACTCGACGCGGTGGCGGTGGGAAATCGACCCGGTCTCATCGGCGCCCTGCTGGTGGGCACCAGCGCCGCCAAGGGACTCGCCCTCGGATTGGACCGCCCGTTTCTCGGTGTCGATCACGTCCACGCCCATCTGGTTTCGGGGCTGCTCGCGGAAAACGAGCACTCGATTCCACCAGCCCCACGACTTCCCGCCCTCGGCCTGGTGCTGAGCGGAGGCCACACCAGCATCTACGAGATCGACGATCTCGTCTCGCCCAGACCACTCGGCCGCACCATCGACGATGCGATCGGCGAGGCCTTCGACAAGGTCGCAGCCCTCCTCGGGCTCGGACACCCCGGTGGACCGGAGGTCGAGAAGATCGCGGCCCAGGGCGATCCGAACGCCCACGACTTCCCGGTGGCGAATCTCGGACGCGATCGCCTCGATTTCTCGTACAGCGGACTGAAGACCGCGGTTCGCTACGCCGCCCTCGGCGTTCCGGGACGGGATCCAGAGCCCACGGCTCCACTCGACGAACAACGACGTGCCGACCTCGCGGCATCGTTCCAGAAGGCCGCGATCGCGGCGGTGCGAAGGAATCTTCGCCGCGCCATCGTCGCCCGACCCGAGGCTCGCACCCTTCTGGTCGGTGGCGGCGTGGTCGCGAACCGGGCCGTGCGTACGATGCTCGAGATCGAAGCCGAGAAGGCCGGCCTGGAACTTCGGATGCCCACCCCCGCCTTCAGCCAGGACAATGGTGCGATGATCGCACTCCTCGGCGCCATGAGACTCACCCGGGGCGAACGCGATGAATTCTCACTCGCGCCCGCCGCCACCACTCGTTCGACCTGACCCCAATTTGATCGCCAACCGTGTCCTACCGACCTCCCTACGTCGACCCCGACTCCATTCTCGTCGATCCTCCCCATCCAGCCTCCCTGACCCCGGAGAAGCTGTTGAAGCAGTGCGAGTTCCGATTCGGTCGAACCGGCGGTCCCGGTGGTCAGAATCGAAACAAGGTGGAGACCGGAGCCTGGATCGTCCACGGTCCGACCGGCCTCGAGGCGAAGGCCACCGAGCGGCGGCAGCAGCAGGTGAATCGACACGTGGCGATCGGCCGCCTCCGACTCCGCCTCGCGTTGAAGGCCCGCGCCGTCACCAACCGCGAACGTCACAAGCCAAGCGACCTCTGGGAAGGGCGACGCGAGGGCACCCGACTCCAGGTGAACCCCAAGCATGCCGATTACCCCGCGCTGCTGGCCGAGGCCCTCGACGTGATCGTGGTTCGTCGATGGGACGTGGCTGGCGCGGCGAAGATCCTTGGAGTCACCATGAGCCAGCTCTCCCGATTGGTCCGCCATCACCCGCCGGCATTCGCAAAGCTCAACAAGGGCCGCGAATCCGTCGGCCTTCAACCGCTCCGAAAGTGATTCGATGTCGATACCCGAGACCCTGCTCCAGCACATCACCGACGTTCGACGCGATCTTCATGCCCACCCCGAGATCGCCTACGAAGAACGTCGGACCAGCGAAGTCGTCGCCCGGGAATTGGAAGACGCCGGCATCGAGCACCGAACCGGCCTCGCAGGCGGTACCGGCGTTCTAGCCTGGCTTCCGGGAGGCGACGAACTCGACGGAGAAGCGATCGGACTTCGGGCGGACATCGACGCCCTGCCCATCGAGGAGGAGACCGGTGCCCCCTGGGCATCGACGATTCCCGGACGAATGCATGCCTGCGGACATGACGGCCACACCGCCATCCTCCTGGGGACCGCCCGGCACCTCGCAACGCTCGCGACACGGAAGCCACTGCCCCGGCCCGTGGTGATGCTCTTTCAACCCGCGGAAGAAGGCGGCGGTGGAGGCGAACGGATGGTTGAGGACGGAGTGCTCGACGGACGAATCGCACCGACCCCGGTCAAGCGGATCTACGGACTCCACGGATGGCCGGACGCTCCCGCCGGCTCGGTCGGAACCCGCTCCGGCCCACTTCTGGCCGCGAGTGATCGCTTCGAGATCGAAATCAAGGGCGAGGGAACCCACGCGGCCTGGCCACAGGGCGGACGGGATCCGGTGATCGCGGCCGCCGCCATCACCACCGCCCTTCAGACCGTGGTCGCCCGAAACTGCGATCCGCTCGATGCCGCGGTGGTGAGCGTGACGATCCTCGAGGCGGGAACCACATTCAACGTGATTCCCGGCACTGCCCGGGTCGCGGGGACCGCCCGAAGTCTTTCGCCCGAAGTCCAGGACCTCCTTGAAAGACGGATCGCCGACATCGCCACCGGCGTGGCCACCGCTCACGGATGCACCGCGACCCCCGTCTACCGCCGCGGGTACCCGGTCACCATCAACCCCCCCGAACCCACCGCCACCTTCGAGCGACTGGCGCGAGCGGAAATCGGCGATGAGCGCTGGTTCGACGTCGAACGCCCGGTGATGGGCGGCGAGGATTTCGCCTACTACGGCCAGAAAGTTCCGGCCTGTTTCTTCATGCTCGGGCAGAGAGCCGAGGGAGAGACCTCGATGCCCTCCCTGCATTCGCCCAGATATGACTTCAATGACGGAACTCTGGCGACTGGCGTCCGTCTCATGACGAGACTCGCCCTGGAGGGTTGAGTCCGGATATCCGAAGTGGCATTTCCAGAAAGAACCCTCTGGATCAGCCTGCTCCGCATCCGGGTGATATTCGGTTGGCGGGAGCCTCGCTCCCGGCTACGGTTCGAGGGCGGTGGCCAGGCTGCCGCGTCCGCCGCCTCCGACCAACGACCGCCCCCGTTCAGCCCAGTACAGCACCAAGATCGGAATTGAATGCCCCCCCAGTCCACCATCGCACGAGCCACTCTGTTCACCCTCCTGGCTTCTGCCACATCGGCTTCCGCCTTCGCAGCGGACATCCCAGGTGACTGGATCCCCGGCCCCTGGCATGCGTCGGCCGGCCTCTCGACCTCTGACCGCCTGAATCTCGAAATCGATCCCGTGATCCTCTCCCGAATCCGGGAATCCGCCGAAGTGGCGAGCCGAGTCCTTCTGGGCGACGTGCTACTCCCCGGCAACATCCGAGTGGATCTCGAGCTCGACCGCATTCCCACCGAGGCTCCCGGAGCCCAACTGGTGGTGATGAACGATCGCGGACGATCCCGTCCCGTCGCCCTCGATTCGTTCGAGTCGACCATCGCGCTCGGTGGCACGGTGATCGGTGACCCGGACGGCGAAGCATTCATCGCCTTCGGGCCCGTCGGACTCGAAGGCTGGATTCGCCACGACGGCGTCTCGTATTCGTTGTCGGACGGACCGCGAAACGGAATTCCCATGCTGACCCGCATGGACTCCATGCCGCCGCTCGATCCAGCCCTGCTCGACAACTTCTGTGGCACCGATCTGCTCGAGGGACCGACCCTTCCCGGCATCCGGCCCGTCCTCGCCGGGGAAGCCCCGCCCATGGGCGGCATCGCCGGCATCGACGAAGAACCGTGCCGTCGGATTCGGATGGCCATCGATACCGACAACGAATTCCTCGGGCTCTTCGGTGGAGACGTCCAGGGTGCGGCGAGTTACATCTCCACCCTCTGCGCGGCTTCAAGCTTCATCTATCGGCGAGACCTGAACACGGTTCTCGCACCCACCTGGGTCCGACTCTGGATCGCCAGTGATCCCTGGGACGCGGGCAGCACCGGCGACCAGCTCAACCAGTTCCGAAACTACTGGCAAGGCAACCAGAACAACGTCTCTCGCGACCTCGCTCACTTTCTGAGCGGCCGAGGACTCGGTGGCGGCGTCGCCTGGCTGCCGGGACTCTGCGGCTCCTACGGGTATGGCCTTTCCGCCAATCTCGGTGGTGGTTTCCCGTATCCGATCGAAAACAACAATGGTGCGAACTGGGACCTGATGGTCTTCAGTCACGAGGTCGGTCACAACTGTGGCGCCCCGCACACCCATTCGATCGGGGTCGACGGCTGTGCCGATGGAGATTGCTCCGTGGTGCCCAACGGAACCATCATGAGTTACTGCCATCTTTGCGATGGTGGCCTCGCCAACATGCGGATGGAGTTCTGCCCGGAGAACATTCTGAACATGGAAAACACGATCGGCGCGGGTGGTTGCAACTATGAGATCGGCGAGGACGCCATCGTGCTTGCCGACGCGGCCACGACCCTCGAAGGCGTTTCCGTGGCGATCGACGCCGCGGCGAACGACTACGGACTCTCATGCGGCGGAAGCGACATCCTGGCCTTCGACGAAGTCAGTTTCGCCGGTGGAACCATCACCCGGCTGGTCGACTGGGTCGCCAACGGCCGCGATGCCCTGCTCTACATGCCGCCGCCGGGATTCACCGGGACGGACAGCTTCGCCTATCGCGTCCGACCCGACGGCGAGATTCGTTCGGGAACCGTCACCGTGACCGTGCTCGAATCCGACTTTCGGGATCCCGAAAACCCGACCGGCACCACCCCGGGCGTTCAGGCCGAGTTCTACGAACTCGAAAGCCTCTCGGAACTTCCGGACTTCTCATTGCTCGACACCTACGGTGGTGCGGTGCACGATCGCATCGACTTCCCCTCGACCGGTGGCGAGTTCGCCGAAACCGGTCTGGCCGATGACTTCGGCGTGGTGTGGACGGGTTGGATCAACGTTCCCTCCAGCGGAGTCTGGACGCTCGGAACCGAGAGCGACGACGGAAGCCGACTCTCCATCGGCGACCAGGTCGTGGTCGACAACGACGGGCTGCATGGCATGCAGTCCCGCAGCGGTTCGATCGGCCTCGACGCCGGGCGGCACGCCATCCGCATCGAGTTCTTCGAACGCGGCGGCGGCGCCGGCTGCGTCGTCAAGGCAGGTGGGCCGGGTATGGACTTCGGCGTGATTCCCGCGTCGATGTGGTCTCATGGCCAGTCGTCCGAACCCTCGCCCGACCTGGACGGTGACGGTGGAGTCACCGGAGCCGACCTCGGCCTCCTGCTTGCCGGCTGGGGCGAACCCGGCCCCACCGACATCAACGGTGATGGCACGACCAACGGTGCGGATCTCGGGCTGCTCCTCGCGGCCTGGTCGACCGGCCCCTGAGCGAAGCCGAGGTCTGGGCCGGCCTCGATTCCCGGTCTCACACCCCCAGCGAACGATTCCATGCCCCTTCTCCATCCATCAGGAAGGAGAAGGGGCTTTCTTGAACTCCGCGGATTGCGGAACACTCGGTCTTTGAATGCGACCAACCCAACATTCGTTGTCCCTCCGGGACGACGGGGACGGTCTATCCAGCAAGGGAGCGATACAGACATGCAGAAAGACACGCGATCACCTCGAATGGGCGTTCTGCTTGCAGCCGCCGTGACGGTCTCCTGCGGAATCCTCGGCCTGGAGGTGATTTCCGAGGACGTCGCCCGGAGAGATTCCGCGGACGTCCGGCCGACGGCGGTGATGTCCACCCCGGACCTGGTGGCCAGCCCCCTCCGACTGGTCCCCGGAAAATCGACTGTCACCGCACACCAGATGCATCTGGATCCCGTGCTGGTCGAGCAGGCTCGACGCATGGCCGATGACCGCGGCGAAGTTCGCATCGGAGGCATCCCGCTCCCCGGTGCGGGAACCGTCGATCTCGTCCTCGAGCCGATCGATCCCTTCACGGCGGACGCGACCTTCGTGGCGGTGGATGGAGAAGGACGAGAGACGATCCTCCCCCGCCCGGAACTCCTGGCGTTGGCTGGTTCGGTCGACGGCGACCCCGACAGCGACGCCTTCCTCGCCTTCGGTCCTTCCGGCGTCGAAGGCTGGATCAAGGTCGATGGCATCGCCTTCGGCGTGTCGGACGGAGTCGCCGACGGCCCGGTGCTGATCCACCGGCTCGATGCCCTGCCGCCGGGCGGGCATGAGATCGAATGCTCGGAATTCGGCCAGGACGGCGCAATCTACGACACATACGCCCAAGGCGGCGTGCGGATTACCGCATTCAAGGTTCTTCATTGCGAGCCGCAAAACACGTTTGCGATGAAGGTCGAATACAAAGATCGAACATTTATGTTTTCCGCCGACACCAAGAAATGCGATTCGATGCTACATCACGCGTCGAATTGCGACCTGCTGGTGCACGAAGCTTTCCCGCCGGCCGAACTCTATGCGGCAAAATCAAACCGCCCGCTGGAGGTCGCAAAGAAGATTTCAGAGGTCTATCACACGTCGCCCCGCGAAGCAGGCGAGGTCTTCGCGGAAACTAATCCGCGCATGGCCGTGATCTATCATATGTACAACAACGACGACGTCATTGGCTCCGCCCTTGAACAGATCCGCGAGAATTATCAGGGCCCGGTCGAGATCGGCTATGACCTGATGGTGATCAATGTCGGTGACGAAATCCGCGTGCGTCCGGCAGTTGTTTCAGACAAACCGTGGCCAATCGGAAAGACCGCCTGACCGACTAAGCCCACAATTCCGCAGACGCGAGTTTTGCGCCCTCGGCCATGGCTTCGAGTTTCTTCCAGACGAGTTCGGGTTCGACTGCCGCCTGCCCGACCCAGGTGCCATAGCCGCAATCGCTGCCGGCGATAACCTGTTCACGGCCGACCCGTTTTGAGATGCGTGTAATCCGTTGGGCAATCAGTTCCGGGTGCTCGATGAAGTTGGACTTGGATTCAATCACGCCCGGTATCAGGACCACGTCATCGGGGACCTTCACGTCGTCGAACACGGTGTATTCATGGGCGTGGCGGGGGTTCGCGGCCTCGAACGAGATGCCGGATACATTCGCCTTGAAAGCAATATCAATCACATCGCGCAGCGGCACGTCACAATGATGCGGGCCTTCGTAATTGCCCCAGCACAGATGGATACGCACCATGTCCTTGGGCACGTTGGCGAGGGCATAGTTCAATGCTTCAACGTGCATTTCCGCGCGTTTACGGAAATCGCTCAGGCTTAAGTCGGCATACTGGATATGGCGGCCCATCCCGAGGTCGGGGCAGTCGAGTTGAAGCATGATACCGGCCTTCGTGACCGTCTCGTACTCGTAACGCATGGCGTCGGCGATGGCGAAAATATAGGTCTCGAAATCCGGGTAATGCGTATTAGCAAAGAATAGCGAGATCACCCCCGGTGATGCGCCTGTCAGGAATTTACCAGCGACATCTTTATCCTGTGTTGCCGCGAGCAGGTTCTCTGTATCGGTAAAAGCCGCACCACGATCACTGACCGAGATTTCCGCATTGCAGCCAGGTGTCTGGCGCCGCGCCCGGCCGGGATCGTTGAATACCCGTTCCGCCATCTTCGGGAATTCGGCAACGTCCTGGTAAACGAACGAATTACTCTCTCCGCCAAATCCAGCCAACCGGTCCTTGATGTAGGTCGCATAGCTGGGCTTGCTCATTTCACCGTCATTGACGATATCGATTCCGGCACCGACCTGATTGGCGACAATCTCCGCGACTGCGGTTTCAACCCGCGCGGCCATGGCGATCCGGTCGACGGGAATTCCTTCTTCCTTGGCATACATGATCTGGATCAGGTCTTCGGGACGCGGCAGGCTCCCGACATGGGTTGTCAGAATTCGGTCGGTGCTGCGGATCATCTCGGTTTTCCCCTTGTCCGTCGATATGCGGACTTCCTGCCACACAATACCTAGACGCTGCTCGCCTGCCTATGTCTGGGAGCGCTGTGAACTAAATAAACTGAAAGAAAGATACCGGGTTAACCGCGCCTGTCCGCAGGTTTCCACTTCACCCACCCGCTGACGACCCGACCATCCGGCCATGCCCGGGACAGCGACAGGATCAGGTAATCGTTGGCGGTTATTTCCACGCCACGGACCTGTTGGCCGCCTACCCAGCCGGGGTTAAGCGCGAAGCTGACTTCGGTGGTGAAAACATCGTCTTCAAGTGTCCACGTGCCGGCATATGAAATATAGGTATCAAACGCCGCCAGCCTGTCAGCCGCCGGTGCGTCCGTATGCCAGGCAGGGTCGCCGGAAAGCGCTGGCCTGTCGCCATGACAGAGCGCCGCATTCATCCAGCCGTCAGCGGAAACAATCAGCACACCCTGCTGCGCATCGCCATAACGTTTCAACGCCAGGGCGGCATCTGCTGGATCGTCACTGCCGCGTTCGACAAGCAGCCAGGTGCCGGTGATGTCTTCTTTGCTAACCATCGACGCATCCTATTCCTTCGTGACGGGTTACGGAAAGTGAAAAGCCCCTACGCGCTTTTACACCCCTCGGACAGATGCCCCGAATAAGCCGACTATTTATTGGCC
>CAJWFU010000047.1:0-9512 GCA_913031315.1 uncultured Phycisphaerae bacterium
ATTTCGAAATTCGATGTAGGCGCCCTCGCTCTGGAGCCCGATCCGTCCCGGAACCTGACGACACGCCGAAGCCTCGTTCTGGAGCAGACCGTTGACTTCCAGGGTCAAGTGCCCGCGATCCAGCCGGATTCGGTAGCGATTCCATTCGCCCAATGGTCTTTCGTTGGTTTCATGGGCCTTGATCGTGCGCCGCCCTTTGGTCCGATCGGCATCCGCCGTCATCGGAAAATCACCGATGTTCCAGATGTCACCGGCATTCCGCGAATGCAACTGCGCCTCGATCGAGTTGGGCCAGACGGTGTCCTCGCCGACGGTACGCAGCAGGACCCCACTGTTTCCCGCCCCCTTCGCCGGATCGAATCGCCACTCCAGCGTGAGCTCGAAGTCTTCGAACTCCATGTCCGTCTGGAGGTACCCGATGGGCTGACCGTTGCACACCAGAATCCCATCCTTGACGGACCAGGCTTTCGTTTGATCCACCGAACCATCACGGTTGAACGATCTCCAGCCAGCGAGAGACCGACCATCGAAGAGTTTCATGGTGGCCCCAAAGACCGGATCGAGCCGCCTCGCCTCCACCTTCGGCGGAGGACCGAAACCGAAGACCAGGCTCTGTCCGAGCAATGCGAGGAGCAGGAATGCCGCAGGGAGCAGCCCGAATCGCTGAAAGTGACTCATGACGCGAAGATACCGAGATCATCTCGTTCGCGTTGATCGGTGACTGACCTCGCCATCCACACGAACGGGCCGCGTCGCCTGAACTCCCCAAGAACAACGCCGCCCCGCAGATGCGGGGCGGCGTTGAATCGCAGTCGTTCGAACCAGTCGGCCGGGGTCAGCAGCTGCCCCAGCGGCCGATGAGCAGGCCGAGGTCGGCAGCGTCCACGATGCCATCTTCATTGACGTCCGCATCAGCGTTCGATGTTCCCCAGGCTCCGATCAGAAGACCCAGGTCGGCCGCGTCAACCGACCCATCGCCATTGATGTCTTCCGGACAATCCGGTCCACCGACGGGTTCACAATCAATGACCAGTGATCCTTCGCCTTCGTCGCCATCCACGGGCGATCCAACGCGAATCAGAAGTGTCTGGCCTTCGAGCACCAGAGTCGAAACCGAGGCGTCATCACCGCATCCGGCATCCGCACAGGCGATGGCACCACTGCCATTCGACGGACAGGAGCCCGAGAAGAGGCTGAGACGGGAGTTGAAGTCCGCACCACAGGTGGAGATGCTCGCGAAGCCGGTGCATTCCGCCGTCCACTCGAACCAGACATCGGCGAAGACCTGGCCGCCGGTCGTGGTCGAGCAGCTGATGGGATCATCGAAGCCGGAACCGCTGGCGTCCACGATGGTGAATTCGGTGATGCCCTCACCCACCACGAGGCTGTCCGAACAGTCGTCGTTGGCCGGGGGGTTGGTGATTTCGTCGAATTGAAGATCCAGGGTGAAGGCTCCGGCCTGCCCGTTCGGGCTGCCCACCTGGATGACGAACTGCTGTCCGGCAAACACCAGGCCGGTCGCGATCGCGTCATCACCGCAGTCATCATCGCTGCAGATCACGATCGGGTCCCCGGAGCTCGGGCAGGAACTGCCGTTCCAGACCACGATGCGGGAGTTGAAGTCGGCACCACAGGTACCGACGGTCAGGAAGCCGTTTTCCGGGGCGGCCCACGTGTACCAGACGTCGTTCTCGACATCCGGGCCCGTGGAGGAGCTG
Organism: uncultured Phycisphaerae bacterium; assembly: GCA_913031315.1. Lineage (GTDB taxonomy): Bacteria > Planctomycetota > Phycisphaerae > Phycisphaerales > SM1A02. The sequence goes on from CAJWFU010000047.1 coordinate 1,719, forward strand.
CAGCTCAGGGACGCGTCGACGCCCGAGGTCGAGGCGCCCGCGGTGGTGCCTTCGTTCGGACCGGAGACGAGGGCGAGGGCTCCGGAACACTCGTCGTTCACCGGCGCGGTGCCGCAGTCGTCGCAGGGGAGCTGGACGCGGTAGTGCTCGAGCACGCACCGCATGCGAAGCTGCTGCTCGTAGGTGAAGTTGTTCATGCAACTGTCGACCGAGTAGTCCATGTAGTTGCGCTGGTTGTTATGTGACTGCCCGCAGGAGGTGCTGCTGCTGCAATTGCTGGTCGAACTCCCCTGAGGGAGGGTGTCGCAGATCAGGTCACCGTTCTGGTTGCAGTTGCTCTGGCTGGAGCAGCCGCCCGAGAAGGTGTGCTCGAGGCCCAAATAGTGACCCACTTCGTGGGTCGCGGTCCGACCACGGTTGTAGGGAGAGGCCGTCGCACAGCCGAGATCCCCGAACGCGGTGTAGAGGATGACCACGCGGTCCTGGGTCTGGCCATCGATGTTGGCGCATCCGAGGGCGGGGACGTAGCCGAGTGCTCCACTGGCGGTATTGGTGTAGATGTTGAGGTATTCGCGAGTGTTCCAGGCGAGCGAGTTGTAGTAGTTTCCACCGTCGTTGAACCAGGTGGTGTTCTGCGAGTACGTGATGCCGTCGGTCGCGGCGCCGTTGGGATCCTCGGTGGCAAGGAAGAACTCGATCTTGCAATCGGTTCCGGGCGCGCCTGGGGTGCCTGAAATCGCGTTGAAATCCTCGTTCAGAACGTCGATCTGACTCTGAACGCATGTCGGCGAAATGTAACCCTGGCTTCCAGATGAGTTCTGAATGACGTGTACCACGACTGGAATCCGGTACAGCACACCACCATCGGAGTCGTAGATGCCGCTGGGATTGGTGCGGTTGCAGGTGCAGTCGTTGGACGAACCACCGGCGACACCGTCGGCCGGAAAATCATCTTCGCCCGAGGGGCGAGCGGCTTCGGGTGGCAGTCCGCAACGACGTCCATTTTCGATGAACCAGTCGGAGGCGAGGTAGTCCCCCATCTCATCGAAGACCATCTGACCATTGGAATCGTTCACCTCGACCCGCCCGTCGTCATGAACCCAGAAGGCCGGAGGTGCCGATGGACCGACCAGGGCGCGACGGCCCTGAACGTTCTGGGCGATGGATGGAGTGGACGCCATCAGGGCGACGACTCCGACGGAAAGCGCGAGGAAGGGTCTCATCTGCAGTTGTCTCCGAAGACTGCCGGACATCCGTCCGGCCCGGGGGGGGGAGTCGCGTCGGACGAACGCCCCCGGGTAAGGAAGACGATTCACCCTGTCGTTGCCCTCACAATATGTCTGGAAGACGTGACTTGGTCGTCGAAAACCAAGGTTTTGGCTAGGAAAGAGTGATTCGGGGTCCTCTTGTGCGATCCAATGCACAGTTGATGCTCGAACAACCCACCCGTCCGCGTATTCTCAGGGCATGCGGAAGAAATTGAAAATCGGCATCATCTCTGGATTCCTCCTGATTACCGGGGCTGGGGGGGCCTCGCTTGCCGTCGGTGGTATCGAGCCCGACGACATCGAAGTCCAACGCCTTGCAAACCACCAGACGGACCGTCCGGTCCGATACGGCCGAGATATCCGCCCCCTCCTCTCGGATCGATGCTTCTCCTGTCACGGCACCGACCCCGTCACTCGAGCCGTCGATCTCCGACTCGACTCCTTCGATCAGGCGACCCGCGACCTCGGCGGCGGTTTCAGCGCCATTGTTCCCGGAGATCCCGCCGCGTCCATGTTGTTCGAACGGATCACCAGCCGCGACCCGCATGAAATGATGCCGCCCCCCGAGGCCAACAAGCCCAACCTTTCACCCGAGGAGATCGAATCCATCCGCACCTGGATCGCGGAGGGCGCCGAATACGAACCTCACTGGGCCTTCGAATCCCCGACCGAACCGTCTCCGCCCGTCGTCTCCGACCCGGACTGGAGCCGCAACGAGGTGGATCCGTTCATTCTTCGCCGCATCGAAGCGGTGGGACTGAAGCCCAATCCCGAGGCCGACGCCCCGACCCTCGTCCGACGGGCTTTTCTCGATCTCACGGGACTGCCGCCCACGCCCGAGGAGGTCGATGCATTCATCAACGATGATCGACCGCAGGCCTTCGACCACCTTCTTGAAAGACTCATGACCGAGGAACCGTATCGGTCGAGGCACGCCGAACGAATGGCGACGCCATGGCTTGATCTCGCTCGCTACGCGGATACCGCCGGCATCCACATGGATGCCGGCAAGCAGATGTGGCCCTACCGCGACTGGGTGCTCCGCGCCTTCCGGGAGAACATGCCGTTCGATCGGTTCACCATCGATCAACTCGCCGGTGACCTGGTCGAGAACCCGACCATCGATCAGCTCGTGGCGAGCGGGTTTCACCGCAATCACGTCACCAGTGACGAGGGCGGCGCGATCGCGGATGAATACCTCCTCGAGTATGCCGTGGACCGAGTGGAGACGACCGGGGCGGTATGGCTGGGCCTCACCGTCGGTTGCGCCCGTTGCCACGACCACAAGTTCGACCCGATCACCCAGGCCGACTTCTATGGTCTCATCGCGTTCTTCAACAATGTCGAACAGCCTGGGATCTACAGCCAGATCCCAGACTCCAACCGCGCGTTCGAGCCCGCGGTCGAGATCCCCCGGCCCGAGGACGAGGCCCGAGTGAGCAGCCTTCAACGGCGGATTGCAGAGATCGAAGCCGAACGGGCCACGCCGACCGAATCCGAACGCGTCGCGCTCGCCGAGTACCTCGACCGGCTGAAAACCCCCGACGGCCTGCGCTGGAGAACGGCTTCCGCGACCCAAGCCACCAGCGAACGCGGGGCCGAGTTGCAGATTCTCGAAGACGGCTCGGTGCTGGCCACGGGGGAGAATCCGGATGCGGATGCCCACGTCATCCGCTACCGACTGGATGGAGAGGATCTCGATGCGCTGCTGATCGAAGCCCTGCCGCACGACTCCCTCCCCGCCGGAGGCATCGGACGAGCGGCGAATGGAAACGCGATTCTTTCGGGAATCACCGCAGAAGCGATCTCGGTCACCGATCCGACGAACCGCGTCCCGATCACCTTCCGCTGGGCGTGGGCGGATCACGAACAGCCCGACGGAGACTACCGACTGGTCAATGCTCTCCGCCCCGATGACGGAAGAGTCTGGGCCGCTCAGTCCCATCAGATTCCGGGACGGCGAACCCTGATGTTTCTGGCCGATCGGCCCATCGGCTTCGTCGGCGGAACCGACCTGGTCGTTCGAACCTCCTTCGAGTCACCCTTCGCGCGGCACGTGATCGGCCGCACCCGGCTTCACGTGGCGCAGACCACGGAGTCGATTCGTTCCGCCCTGCCTTCCGCGATCTCCAACTGGTACATCACCGGTCCCTTCTCGATCGCGGACGCCGCGACCGGATACCAGACGGACTTCGGTCCCGAACCTTCGGACGCAATCGATTTCGCCACGCGTTTCAACTCCAGGAAAGACGGCACGGGTGGAGACACCTGGCGATACGCACCCGGAGTCATCGACGGCCGAACGGTGACCCTGGCTCAAGGCATCGGGGCCGAACTCATCGCGCGTGAGATCTGGAGCCCCGACCAACGAGATCTCCCGATCTCCATCGGTTCGGATGATGGCGTGCAGGTTCGGCTGAACGGCGAGATCATTCTGGAAGACCGTTCGAATCGAGGCGTCGCCCCGGACCAGAATCGGACGACCCTGCGACTCCGGGAGGGCCGGAACACCCTGCTTTACAAAGTGGTCAACACCGGCGGTGCAGGTGGCATGTACTACCGGGCCGATCCGCCCGCCTCTGAACTCCCTCGGGATGCGGTGGCCGCGATTCTCCCGGGCGAACTCGTACGCCCGGCGATCGCCGATGCCGGAGAGGAGGCCCTTCGAATTCGAATGTCCCCTCGCTATCGGGATCTCGGCGAACGATCGGACGTGCTGAAGCAGGAACGATCGGCCATTCTTGCGAACGTCCCGAAGACCTCGGTCATGAAGGAGCGGTCGATGCCGCGACCGACCTATGTGATGGACCGTGGCCGGTACGACACCCCGGATGAAGATCGCCCGGTCGATCGATCCGTACCGGCGATTCTGGGTGCGCTGCCACTCGAGATCGACGCCCCGAACCGTCTCGACCTGGCCGAATGGATCGTGGGGAATGAAAACCCGCTCACTGCTCGAGTGGTGGTGAACCGGTACTGGCAGATCCTCTTCGGCCGCGGGCTGGTCGAGAGCGTCGACGACTTCGGATTCCAGAGCGCGTGGCCCAGCCACCCGGACCTGCTCGACCATCTCGCCGTGAACTTTCGAAACAGCGGCTGGGACGTGCAGCAACTGCTGCAGAAGATCATGAGCAGCGCGACCTACCGACAGTCGGCGCGAATCCGGCCCGAGGTCGCCGCGATCGATCCCGGAAACGAACTTCTCGCGCGATTCCCACGCCAACGACTCGAGGCGGAGCAGATCCGCGACCAGGCGCTGTACGCATCGGATCTCCTGATCGAGGACTTCGGTGGCCCGAGCGTCAAGCCCTACCAGCCGGACGGCCTCTGGCAGGAGGTCGCGATGCTGCAATCCAACACCCGCTACTACGAACAGGGCGAGGGGGATGATCTTCACCGACGAAGCATCTACACCTACTGGAAGCGAGCCTCCCCCCCACCGTCACTGCTCGCCTTCGACGCACCGACTCGGGAATACTGCAACGTCCGACGACTCGCCACCAACACGCCGCTTCAGGCTCTGGTTCTCTGGAACGACCCCCAGTTCGTGGAAGCGGCGCGAATGCTCGCGGTCCGCGTGCTACGCGAAGATCCCGACGCTGACGATGACGCCCGACTGGATCGTCTCTTCCGTTTCGCGACCGCCTCTTCGATGCCCGCTTCGGTTCGTCCGATGGTGCTCGAGACCCTCGCCGGTTTTCGCGATCGGTACGCCGCGGATCCCCAATCGGCGATCGAGTTGTTGCAGGTCGGGTCCGTCGACGTGCCCGCGGATCTCGACCCCGGGGAACTCGCCGCCTGGGCGATGATCGCCAATGCCGTCTTTTCCAGTGATTCCGCGATCGTCAAGGACTGATCACCGGGGACACGAACTCTTCCGCCTGAGCTTTCTTCTGGATATTCGGCCCCTCAGGGCCGGAAGGCCCGTTTCTGGATTCGATTCTTGACGGGGACCCAAACTTTGAATAACACATAGTTAAATCATGATCCGGGTGGCACCGGGTCTGAAACCGTGACTGATGATGCAGTCACCGCCAGCTCGGCCCACTCAAGCGAGATCCGGCCGATGCACCACGCCACTCGTACTGAACCGGCCGAAGCGAAGGGAAACCCTTCCGATCACCACGATGTGGCGATCATCGGGGGTGGACCCGCCGGCTCCACTCTGGCGTCGATCATTCTGACGCACCGCCCACGATCGAAAGTCGCGGTCTACGAGAAGGAACGCTTTCCTCGTGATCACGTCGGAGAAAGCCAGCTTCCCGCGATTGGTGCCGTGCTCGACGAGATCGGGTGCTGGCACAAGGTCGAACAGGCGGGATTCCCGCTCAAGGTCGGCGCCACCTATCGCTGGGGACGCAGCCCGGAACTCTGGGACTTCGACTTCATCTCTCCGGAGGTGGTCGAAGCGATCGAACGACCGACCCCCTACGGAGGCCCGCGAACCCAGACCGCGTTCCAGGTCGACCGCGCCATCTACGACGAGATCCTGCTTAATCACGCCGACCAACTCGGCGCCGACGTGCACCAGGCGACGATGATCAGAGAGGTTCTGCGGGATGGCGACCGGGTCGAAGGACTTCGGCTTCAAGACGGCCGGGTGGTGACCGCCGACTGGTACGTCGATGCAAGCGGACACGCGGGGATTCTTCGTCGCGGCATGGACGTGAAGACCGTGCCCCAGACCAATCTTCAGAACATCGCGGTCTGGGACTACTGGGAGAACGCGGAATGGGCGGTCGAGATCGGAGTCGGTGCCACCCGGGTCCAGGTCCTCAGCCAGCCTGCGGGGTGGATCTGGTTCATCCCCATCGGGCCGACCCGGACCTCGATCGGCTACATCGTCCCCGCGGATCACTACAAGGAATCCGGCCGGACGCCGGAAGAGCTCTACCACGAAGCCATCAAGGCGGATCCACGGGTGTCGAGTCTCACGCGGAACGCGACCAGCCGTGGCATGGTGGAAGCCACCAAGGACTGGTCGTTCACCGCGGATCGAGGTCACGGCGAGAACTGGTTTCTGATCGGCGAATCCGTGGGGTTCGCGGATCCGATCCTCGCCGCCGGCATGACCCTCGCACACACCGGCGCGAGGGAACTCGGATACACGCTCGTCGAACTCCTTGACGGCGTCCCCGAAGCCGAAGCCGATTGGCTGAAGAATTCGGTGAGTCGACAGCAGATCCGACGGGTTCGCCAGCACATCAAGTTCGCGGACTTCTGGTACGCCGCCAACGGTCAGTTCACGGATCTCCAGGAACACTGCCGGACCATCGCTCGCGAGTCCGGGGTGCAGCTCACTCCGGAAGCGGCGTGGCGATGGCTCGCCCAAGGCGGGTTCACGACCGACAGCGGCGTTCATGCCGCGGCCGGCAGCTTCGATCCGGGGACCCTCAAGCAGGTCCAATGGATGTTGACGAACAAGGCCTCGTCCTGGCAATTGAACAAGTTCAACGTCTTCAAGATGAACACTCGGAATGCCAGAAGAGAGCGGATCGCGATCTATGCCGAAGGCCGCATCGATCGCAACGAGTGCCTGGTTCGCGGCGAGAACGTGCTGCCACTCGCCGGTTGGTACGGCGTCCTGGTCGACCTGATCGAGACCCACGGCCGGGTCGACCGGATCTTCAAGGCGATCGCAGCCAACTATGGCGGAGCATCCGGCGTGTCAGGACCGCAGCAGCAGTGCATGCAAGCCCTGGAAATCATGCTCACCGACCACTGGGTCGTCGGGCGTCTCGATAAGAAGGTTCCGCGGATCCGAGTCGAATCGTCGGACCAGGAATCTCTCTACATCCATTGGAATCGGGATGAAATCCCGCAGGATCGGGCGTCGGACGCTGACTGACCCGGCCCCGCGAAGGCATCTCCATCGGATTCCCCTCGGCGACGTCGCGTCCGCGGGGTATGCTCGAAGAGCCGACACCGGAGATTCAACATGCCAGAGAACCGAATTCGCGAAGAGAGCCACGACCCGCTCGAAGGCTATCTGCGAAACCTGACCCGACGCCGGTTCTTCGGAGGTGTCGCCGGTGGTCTGCTGGGCGGCATGGGAGCCACGGCTCTGGGATCGCTCGCCGATGGCAAACCGGCTTTCGCCGGATCCCGCGTGAATGCGGTCGACGAGATCCTTGCATCACTCCCCCACCACGCTCCGAAAGCCAAGCGGGTGATCTACATGCACATGGAGGGGGCGCCGAGCCAGCTCGACCTCTACGACCACAAGCCGGCCCTGCAGGAACGATTCGATCAGGATCTTCCAGCGTCGATCCGCAACGGCCAGCGGATCACCACGATGACCAGCGGCCAGAACCGCTTCCCCGTCGCGCCGACGATGTTCAAATTCGAACGCCATGCGAACAACGAAGACGGCGTGATGCTTTCCGAACTGCTCCCCCACACCGGGCGGATGGCGAAGGACATCTGCTTCATCAAGTCGATGCAGACATCCGCGATCAATCATGAACCGGGCATCACCTTCTTCCAGACTGGAAGCGAGATCCCCGGTCGACCGTGTTTCGGGTCC
>CAJWFU010000048.1:0-9479 GCA_913031315.1 uncultured Phycisphaerae bacterium
AGGCTCTCGAGGGCCAGGAATGGGTTCAGTGGCGTCATGATCGTGGTCGCTTCAGCGAGACTTCCGACCGCAATCGAGGTTCGTAGGCGATTATCAATGAGCCAGGTCAGGGCGAGATAGATGATCACTGAAACATAGAAGGCGAAAACCGCCCGACGACCGGCGGTCCGGGTCACGCTCAGCGTCACCGCGATCGCGGCGACGACGAAAGCGCTCCCCCCGGCCACGAGGTAACTCAGAAGAATCGCTCGACCCGGAACCCCACCGAACGCCTGAATGAACAGGAAGAGCGGAAGCGATGAGAGCAGCAGGGCCAGAATGAAGAAGAGTCGGCCGAAGAGGTTGCCGAGGACGATCTGGAAGGCACTCAGAGGCGTGGTGAGAAGGATGTCCCAGGTGCGAGGGTTCGCTTCTTGAGCGATGGCCCCGGCCATGAAGATCGGCGTCAGAAGACAGATCAGGCCGACCTGGCCGAAGGCCACGATGGCAAAGGCACCAGATCCACTCTGAGCGAGGTCCCGAAGACTGGTTCCGGTGCTGGAAATCAGGCTCAACAGCAGGACCGCGATCAGGATCGCGAGATAGCCACTCCGGACCGCCAGATGCCGGCCTCGCATGGATCCGCCCTGAACGAGACGAACCACGATCGGATTGGTCGGCAGGAGATCCGACAACCACTGGATTGGCGACGGCATGGGATTCCTCCAGATGCGAACGAAACTGGCGTGAAGTCGAGGCGGAACCGCCCTGAAGTCACCTCAAACGACCGAGAAGCCCCCCCGGAACCACTGGTTCTTGACACCCCCCGCGGGTCCGCCATACTACAACCAGCATTCCGTTTCGGGCCGCGCGGCGGTCCGACGGTTCACACGGCATACACCCGGCAGGTTGCCGGGCGACGGCCGATCTTCGACGGGTCAACGTTCTTCTGATGACGCCAAAGGCGTCAAACGAGTGCTTTGATCCGACGACGGTTTCAGGATGCAGGCCCAGCTCGCCACCTGGTGAGGCTTGAGCCCGTCTTGGGGCCGCATAGATTCCTCTTCGTTCCTATCGTTTGAAATTCACTTTCCCGAAATCTCATGCGAGCTCCTTCGGCCCCTAAAACGCCGATACAGATCAAAAAACGCCAGAATCATCCGCAATGCGGCTGATCCCGCCTCGTCTTTTAGTGCCGATAATATCGAGCACTCGGAGATTCTGGATGACTTTGATCGCCTCCGGGCATCGATCCAAGATCGATCCCTCCTCGCCTTCGGGCCGACTCATCGCTTTGTCGAGTCGGCGAAACGACCGGATCACGAAGAACGTCGCCCTGCCCGGACTCCTCGGAGTCCGACCGATCGGTCTCGTTCCTGGAGGGCATCATGACGATCCCCGCAATTCAGATCCTCGCCGCCATCGAGCCCGCCAGCATCGGTATCGGAGCCGCGGTCGGTGCCTTGGTCGGCGCTGTGGCCGCCTGGCTCTTCATCGGTGCCACCACGGGCAAATCGATCCGTACCTCACGCGCTGAAGGCGAATCGATCGTCGAGAAGGCTCGTAACGAAGCTCAGACCGAAGCCCGAAGAATCGAATCCGAGTCTGAGAAGAAGATCGATGACCGCCGTCAGGCCGCAGAGAAGGAAGCCACCAACCTTCTGGCGGAAGCCAAGGATTCCCAAGGCCGAGCCACCAAGCGGGAAGCGACGCTCGACAAGAAGCTTGAACAGATCAATCGCCGGGAAGAGCGTCTCGAAAAGAAGGAATCACGGGTTGATGATCTGGTCGCAGAACGAGAATCCGCCCTCGCGGAAGCCGTGGCGAGCGCCGACCAACTGAAAGACCGACTCTCTCAAGCCGCCTCGATGAGCCGCGAGGAAGCGCGAGACATGCTCCTCGAAGAGATTCGCGAGGAAGCCCAGCACGAAGCCGCGAAGATCGAGCAGGAAGTGATCGGGGTCGCCGAGGACAAGGCCCGGGAGACGAGTCGCGAAATCACTCTGATGGCCATCCAGCGATACGCCTCGGAAAACGTGAGTGACTCCACCGTTCGATCGGTCAAGATCCCTTCGGACGACATGAAGGGCCGCATCATCGGCCGCGAAGGTCGGAACATCCGCGCGATCGAAAAGGCGACCGGCGCCGACATCCTCGTCGACGACACACCGGGGGTGATCAGTGTCTCCTGCTTCGACCGGGTTCGACAGGCGATCGCCGCGGAGAGCCTCCAGAAACTGGTGGCCGATGGTCGAGTGCACCCCAGTCGAGTCGAAGAGATCGTGGCCCAGACCAAGCGTGACATCGAGGAACGCATCAAGAAGGCCGGGCAGGATGCCATCGTGGAAGCAAACCTCCGAGGCGTCCATCCCAAGATCGCCGAAGCCATGGGCAAGCTCACCTTCCGAACCAGCTACGGCCAGAACGTGCTTCGACACTCGATGGAAGTCGCCTTCCTCTCGCAGATGATCGCCGATCAACTGGGTCTCGACGGTCAGATCGCTCGACGCTGCGGGTTCCTGCACGACATCGGCAAGTCGATGGATCACGACATGGAAGGTGGACACCCGGCGATCGGCATGGAGTTCGCCAAGAAGTTCGGCGAAAAGTCCGAAGCCGTGTTGAACGCCATCGGTGGACACCACTCCGACATTCCGTCGACCACGCCCTACACCCCCATCGTGATGGCCGCGGATGCCATCAGCGGCGCCCGGCCCGGCGCCCGGCGCGAATCGATGGAGATGTACATCAAGCGACTCGAACAACTGGAAGGCATCGCCACCGACCAGAAGTTCGTCGACGAGGCGCACGCCATCCAGGCCGGCCGTGAAGTCCGGGTCATCCTGAACGCCAGCAAGGCCGACGATGCGACCGCGCACAAGATCGCCCGCGACATCGCCAAGCGGGTCGAGGAAGAGATGACCTTCCCCGGTGAGATCAAGGTGACGGTGCTTCGCGAGGTCCGAGCCGAGGCGGTCGCCCGCTGACGTTCGGGAGCAACCGGGCCGACCTTTCCGAGGATTCCCCCACCTACCATCTCGGCATGTCCGGAACCAACGCGACATTTGAAGATGCCGTTCCAGAAGCGTTCGATCGCTGGCGCCCTCCCGCCCGGCATCTGATCCCGTGCTATGGGAGCCTGCGAAGCACCAGTCGCTGGAGAATCCTCATACGCAGCTTCTGGCCGGGGGTCCTGGGGGCGCTGATCGCGATGACGCTCCAGATCCTCATTGCACGCATGTCGCCCGCCGGATCCGTGCCGAAGAATCCGTTGTACTTCTTCGTGAGCATGCTGCTTCCACTCGTGGTCTGTCTCTTCCTCGGAATTGCATGGCTGCTCCGGCGGGAATGGCGTCTGGCCGACACCCCCGATGTCCAGTACGTCCTTCGGGAGGAGGCCGTCGAGAAGATCTGCCCCCACTGCCGGCTGGATCCCTTCATCTGTGAAGGCTGTTGTCGCGATTTCCCCCGAGGCTGGAGACCCGTCGATCTCTTTGCCTTCTGGCACGACGTGGCCGCGGCGACCTCGAAGCCACCGCCCGAGCGGGCTCGCCGACTCGATGGAGTGGATTTTGCGGAACGGAATCGACTGATCCACGCCTGGTATCGCGAGCGTGGTCCGGCGCGGGCTTCCATGGCGTGCCCGACCGGAGGCTGGACTCAGTGGCTGTGCAATCGAGCACGAGTCGTCCTCGATCTGGTCTTGCCCCTGGTCCTGCTCCTCGGCACGGCTTCGGCCATCCACTCGCTGCCGGGGGAATTCTTCCCCCATCTCAAGCTGCCGACGGTCGTCTCGGAACGACTGCTCACCCTCTCGATCTTCGCGGCCTTTCTCGTCACCGGCTTCATGTTCTTTCCCCGATGGCGACACACCTTTCTCTTGGGCTTCGGGCAACTCCGAGGCGCCACGGCTGCGAACGAGCCCGCCTGCCGAGGCTGTGGGCACGTCCTTCACCAGCCGGAGACCGACCGCTGCACCGAATGCGGGCATGACCTGAATGCCTGGGATACCGTCACCTTCGATCCAGGTCTCGCGGGGCTGGAAGATCGCGAGACCGATGATCCGGATCAGGATCCATTTTCTTAGAGGGCCAGAAACTCCTTTTGAGTCTCGAGCAGACATCTTCATCCGGCGACCAGGGTTCCAACGCCCCGGACTCCGAGGACGCGGTCCTGCTGGAAGCGGTCTCCGAACGGTGGCCGGTGAATGCCAGGCTGGCCCTCAAGGCCTTGAGGGCCAAGGTGATTCCGGAGTACCTCGCCAACCTGTTCTTCGCCATGCTGATCTGCATTCTGGCGATACTGCTCATGTTCATCGTCGACAGTTCCGCGTCGGGAACCCCTGCCATGGTCCTGCTGACCCTGACGGGATTGCTCGCGATCGGCGCGATCATTCTGGGCCTGCAAGTTCACCGCGGTCGGATCAGCATCCCGAGAATCACCCGACGATTCGACACGGGTGCGTTCGCCGCCACCTGCCCGAGGTGCGGCCGGGATCCCTTCGAGGGTGATGGTTGTTGTCGACGATTCCCCGCCCAGTGGTCACCTCTCGACCTTCACGCCTTCTGGCATGAGTTGGCGGTGGGCCAGCTTCACGGAGCCCAGGCTCGGAAGCAGGCGTGGAGCCGCTGCCGCGGCCGGGCCGGCACCTCCACGGAATACCCTCGGCTTGGTGTCAGTTCATGGATGCGCCGCAGCCTTCGCCATCGATCGACGGCCGTCTTCCTTTTCATCCTCTTCGCCATCGTCTTCGTGGGCTGGATGCTGATTCAAGGCATCTTCAATGAGGTGGGCTCGACGATCGTCGTTCTCGTGGTCCTGCTCTACATGCTGGCGAACGCCAGCCTTGATCTTCGTCGGAAGGCCCCGATCGACACCCCCACCCGCCCCCGCTGCGTGAAGTGCCGTTACCAGCTTCATATCTCTTTTCCCGAACGGTGTCCCGAATGCGGCGTGGATCTCGCCCCGTGGGATTCGATGACCTTCGATCCCGACGAACCGGTCCTGGCCGGTGGGCCGGCCCAGACATTGAGGGTTCGTCTGCAGAAAAGGCGATGGAAAAACGACTAGGCACGTTCCCCCTTCGAATGCAGCGAATATCCGGGGCGCCGCTGGAAGCCCCTCTCCCAAGGCCTAGACTATGGGTGACCAGGGGCCTCCGGGGAGCGGTCTGTCTTGACCGAATCGAAGAACTGCGAAGACACCACCGAATCGGCGGTCGCTCCCATCCATGAGCGATGGCCGGTCACCCCTGCGCAGATGTCGGTGGCGATCGAACGGGTCGCCAGCTGTCGCCAGGCGACCCTCCACTCCATCTCATCGCTCTTCCTCGGTGTGATCGGCTTCGGGATGCTCGGTGCGTACCTGGAGCTGCCGGTCAAGATCCTCCTGGAACTCTTCGGCGTTCGCGTGGACTACACCACCGGCCTGTGGGTCGTGGCGATCTTCCTCGTGGTGGCCCTGATCGTCGCCGCGCAACGAATCCCGATGATGATCCGACACGCCAACCGACCGAAGCTCGATCTCATCGACATCGATCGGATCAATGACGCCGTCACCCAGCGACCACCATGTCGAATCTGCCCGGTGTGCGGTGACGATCCGTTCCAGGTCTCCGAATGCTGCAAGGATTTCCCTGCAGGATGGACGGAAGAGGATTGCCAGGCCTTCTGGTTCAACCTGGCCACCCGGAAGAAAGAGGCGGAATGCAAACTGTATTTCGATCAGGAACGCGGGAACCGCGGCAGTTCGATGACGCGACCCAACCCCGGTCTTCTCGACCGATGGCCCTACTCCTGGCGTCTCGCGCTGACCATCACGATCGCAGTCCTGATACCGCTGAGCTGGTGGGTCGGGATCCGACTCTATGGCAGCGGAGGTTCCATGATCTGGTACCAGATCGGGTCCCTCCCGTACTTCTTGTTCGTTCCCTACTGGTTGTTTCGACGGTTGGTTCCCGATCTTGGCAGCACTGGAACCGATGATCCACGGTCCGAAACACCTCGGCCCACCTGTTCGAAGTGCCGGCATCGACCGGATGCGTTCCGAGATGGCCTGTGCCCGGAGTGCGGCGCCGACTTCGCCGATGATCCGCCTTCATTCGGATGGGCGTGGCCTCGCAACCGAAAAAGACATCATCTGATCCTCATCACCCTCGTGCTTCTGGCCGCCTTTCCATACCTCCTCATGATCGGGGGATTCATCATCGAAGACTTCACGGGGGTGAAGAACCGGTGGTCGGCCGTGGTCATGAACTCCAATCGTTACGAGATGGTCTCCAACGATCGGCTCATCGAGATGCTGGGCCGTCCGATCACCGATCGAAACTCCTACGCCGCGGGCGGCGCGTTGCGGGAGCGTTCGGAGGACCTGACCACCGAGGAGTGGGATCGACTGGCCAGGAACGTGACCGGCCCGGGTCTCTGGACCGAACGTGGATACCTCAACGACTGGGCCGGAGTCATCCTCCGCGGGAAGTACCCCCAGGCCGTCCCCCCCGACGCGACCGTCACCCTGGAACACGCTTTGTGGGAGCCGTCCTTCCGAATCGATGCCGCGGACAGGAATCGGTCCTCGCTCTCCTGGATCGCCGAAAACCGCGGCTGGGATCACCATCTGGTCGTGACCGCGCTCCGAGTCGACGGCGAGTCGATTCCGATGCCCGAACCGAGATCATGGCTGAACGCCGAGCAGGACGCGCTGGAACTGCCGGTGTCCGCCGATCGTCTGCAATCCACCGCGGTCGAGATCGACCTCATCCTCTTCGAGTACCAGGACATCAACGACATCACGTCCAGCAAGCGTTACCAAACCGCCCGGGCGGAGGCTCGCAGGAACGGGACGCCACCCCCCATTCCCCCGACCAAACAGCCCGTCGAGTTCGACGCTGAAGGGGATCCGATCCTGATCCCGTTCGTCTGGAAGCGATCACTCACCCGAACCGTGAACCCGAGCGCAGAATCGGATTGAAGAGATCGGCCGCCGTCAGCGAGAACGCGACGCCATCCATTCCCGCCACCACTCGATGAAGGCCGGGACTCCGACCTCGACCGGGGTGGACGGCTTCCAACCGAATTCACGCCGCATCGGGCCGACATCCGCGGCACTCGCTTCCACGTCGCCGGGCTGCTTGGGAAGCAGCACCGTCTTGGCCGAACGCCCCATCGCCCTCTCGATCAACTCGACGTAGTGCAGGAGATCGACGTTGGTGTCGTTCCCGAGGTTGTAGATCCGGAACGGCGCGTCACTACGATCGGGGACCGGGGCTGCCGGATCGAACTCGGGATCGGGCTCCGCCGGGTGGTCGAGCACCCGGAGAATGCCGTCGACGACGTCGTCGATCCAGGTGAAGTCACGACGGTGACGGCCATGGTTGTAGAGCTCGATGGGACGCCCCGCCTCGATGGCTTCGGCGAACTTCCACAGCGCCATGTCGGGCCGGCCCCAGGTTCCGTACACGCTGAAGAAGCGGAGCCCGGTGCTGGGGATGCCGTACAGCCGGGCATAGCTATGGACCATCAGCTCCCCACTGCGCTTGGTGGCCGCGTACAAGGAAAGCGGATGATCGACCGCATGCCCGGTCGCAAAGGGAAGAACCTCGTTGCCGCCGTACACCGAACTGCTGCTGGCAAACACCAGGTGCCGCGACTCGATCGCTCGCGCGAGTTCAAGGATCATCAGCTGGGCGGCGAGGTTCGAGTCGAGATAGTCGATCGGCTGGTCGATCGAGTGCCGAACTCCGGCCTGGGCCGCGAGGTGGACGATGCGATCGATACCCCGATCACGAAGCTGATCGACCACCGTGCGATCCGACAGATCGAGCGGCAGGAATTCGAAACCCGCTCGGCTCTTCAGCCGCTCGAGCCTCGCGTGCTTCAACGCGGGGTCGTAGTAGGGGTTCATCGAATCGACGCCAATGACTTCACCACCGCGAAGAAGAATCGCTTCGGAGAGGTGGTATCCGATGAATCCGGCACAACCGGTGACGAGCACTGACACGAAGAGTGATCCTGATGGTCTGGAGGATGATCCAGCCGGAAAGACTGGGGGAGAAACTCCAAATGTAGCCGGATAACGCCAAACGGCGTGGACCGGCAGGTCGGAACGGCCATGGAACGAGGTATTGTCCGATCACGTCTTCTGAAACGATCAACTGGAGCCTGTCATGCCCATTCCGAGCCTCCTCCTTGCCGCCACCGTTCTGACCGCCGGTGCTGGAGTCGCAGATCCCCCCGCCACCAGCCTGACGATCTATTCGTCCGCTGATCCGGCAGGCTTCGACCCGACCCGATACGTCGCTCAGCAGAGAAACGGTTTCACCCCGAATGCCGCCTGGCAGGTGCCGGGGTTCGGGGTCGTCAAGCAGCTACGAACCTTTGCGCTCGAATCAGGCCGTAACACCGTCTCCTTCACCGATGTCGCCGCTTTTCTGGATCCGACCACCGTCGGTTTCAGCGACCTGACCGATCCAGCCACCAGCGTTCTCGAGCAATCCTTCCAATTCGATCTGGTCAGCCCGAGCAAGCTCCTCGAGACGTACCTCGACCGCCGGATCAGGGCCGTCGTGCCGATGGGTGACTCCAGTCGGGTGTTTGAAGGCGTGCTGTTGTCCGCCGTTCAGGACCGTCTCGTCATCCAGACCGACGAGGGCATCGAGATGGTCGACGCCAAAGGCACCCAGATCAGCCTCACCGAACTTCCGGATGGCTTCCTGACCCGGCCCACGCTCGTCTGGGATCTCCTCGCCAACAAGGGCGGTGAACATCAGATCCGGACCACCTACCAGACGGCCGGTCTGACCTGGAGAGCCGACTACAACCTCGTGCTGAACCCCGAGGACACCAAGGCGGATCTCACCGCCTGGGTCACGTTGCTCAATCTCTCCGGCGTCGCCTATCCGGACACCCAGCTGAAGCTCGTGGCCGGTGACGTCCAACGAATACAACCGAAATCAAATCGACCCATGGGGCGGATGCAGCGAGGCGGCGGAGTGGAAATGATGGCCTCGGACGCCGGATTCGAGGAACAGGCGTTCTTCGAATACCACCTCTACACCCTTCCTCGACGCACGGACGTGGCCAACAACAGCACCCAGCAGCTGACACTCTTCCCTTCGGTCAGTGGCGCGGACATCACCAAGGAACTCGTCTACGAGCCGACCGGGTCGATGAGGGGTTTCGGACGTGAGCCATACACCAACGAGGGTTTCGTTCCCTCCGGATCCAAAAAGATCGGTGTCTTCATCGCATTCAAGAACACCCGGGAGAACCGTCTCGGAATGCCGCTTCCCAAGGGACGAATTCGGGCCTACAAGCAGGACCCGAATGACGGGACCCTTGAATTCATCGGCGAGGACCTGATCGATCACACGCCACGAAACGAGACCGTCCGGATCAAGTTGGGTGATTCGTTCGATGTGGTCGGGGAGCGAAAGGTGGTCGACTTCTGGATCGACAAGGGGCGGAAGACCATGTCGGAGACCGTGGAGATCGAAGTCCGGA
>CAJWFU010000049.1:0-9425 GCA_913031315.1 uncultured Phycisphaerae bacterium
GCGATCGATGTTCATGTCGGTCGGGCCACCATCGGTCCCTCGGAAGAGACTGAAGACGAGTTCCGCGGCGCCGGAGCCTTCCCCGACGCCGGGCACCTCGTATTGCAGGGTCCGGAACTGCATCCGGGGCGATGCCCAGACCCAGGTCGGCGGCTTGGGAAACACCAGGCCGCCCACCTCCGCGATCTTGGCGTCACTCGCGGCGGTGGAAACCGTCCAATCAATCGATGAAACCGGCTCCGTCGGCCCGGGCTCAACGGTGGCACCCGTCGCCAAAGGGCCTGAAGGGGCCGAAGGCGTGGCTTTCGTGGTGATCGGAGCCGGCGGGGTCGGTCCCACGCCGCCAGAATCACCGCAGCCGGTGACCACGCCCAGTGAAAGCAGGGCCAGAGACAGGTTTCGGGCGGGTCGAAAAACGGACGTTGATGATTCAAAACGCAGCATGCATTCGGTTCCGGCGGCTGGAGGACAAGGACGATCGACCCGTACGATAGTCAGATGCGACCATCGGGCCAGCCATCTTCGCCGCTCCTTGTCTCGAACGTTCGAATCGGTGCCCGGTCGGCGGATCTCCTGATCGACCGCGGCCGGATCGCGGCGATCGATTCCCCGGGCCTGTCGCATCCGACGTCCGCTCGGATTCTGGATGCCCGCGGAGGCACCATGCTTCCCGGATTCGTCGACGCCCACCTGCATCTGGTGATGGCCGGCTCCGCGATGGCGCAGGTCGACCTCGCGCGATGCCGGGGACGTGAAGACTTCGAACGTCGTCTCGCCGATCGAGCCGAGTCCATGCCGACCGAAGGCCCGGACGCCTGGCTCGTCGGACAGGGCTGGCTGGAGACCGACTGGGGCGGCGATCTTCCCGACGCCTCCTGGTTGAACGCGTGCGGGGATAGACCCGTGGCCTGCCTGAAGCACGACCGCCACGCGGTGCTGGTCAACGAGGTGGTGCTGAAGATGCTCGGCGAGGTCGAATGCCCGCCCGGAGGCGAGATCGTCCGCGACGCCTCCGGCCGCCCCACCGGGCTGATGCTCGAGGCCGCCGCCTGGCACCTCGTCAATCCGATCATCCCGAAACCGTCGATCGAATCGCGTCGCCACACCACCATCGCCGCGACCCGCCACCTGGCTTCCCGGGGCATCACCCACGTCGGCTCGATGGAATACGCCGAAGACATGGTCGACGTGCTCGACGCCATCCGCGACGACCTCGCGGTCGGGGTCGCGGTCACCATGCTCGACCGCGATCTTCCCATCGACGCCCCGCTCGCTCGCCTCGAAGCCCTCGACCGCGATGATCGCGTCCGGCTCATCGGCTGCAAGGCCTTTCTGGACGGCACGCTGGGGTCGCGCACCGCGGCGATGCTCGCCGACTACGCCGATCGACCCGGCGAGCGCGGGATGCTGGTCGAACTCGCGGAGCGCGGCCAGCTCATGGACTGGATCGAGTTCGTGGTGAACCGGGGCTGGAGCCCGTCGATGCACGCGATCGGCGATGCGGCAGCGCGACTCGCGCTCGAGGCGTGCGACCACGCGGAGTCCGTCGCCCGAGACCGCGGCCTCGAGATCCCGCGCCTGCGCATCGAGCACTGCCAGACCATCGACCCCGCGGACATTCCTCGCTTCGCGCCGAAGAACCGTCACGCCAGCATGCAGCCCACGCACATGCTCGATGACGGCACCACGGTCGAGCGTTCGCTCGGGCCCGACCGCTTCGATGCGTTCTTCCCCGTCCGCGCGATCCACGATGCCGGTGGCACGCTTTCCTTCGGGAGCGACTGGCCGATCGAGACGCCGGATCCGATCGAGGGGATCCGCGTCGCGGTCACCGGGAAGGATCGGAGCGGCCGCGTGGTGCCGGGGCAGCGCACGGTCGACGTCGACACCGCGATCCGGGCCTACACCACGAATGCCCGCGAGATGCTCGGTCTTCCTGCGGTCGAGATCGAGGTCGGGGCGCCCGCAGATCTCGTGGTGCTCGACCGCGACCCCCTCACCACCGACTGGCACGCGACGGTGCCGGCCGTCCGATTGACGATCGGTGGCGGACACGTGCGTCACGGGTGACTCGAGTGTGACCAAGGGAACCCCGAGTCGCTCGCTCGACCCGGTCGCCTAGCGGGCCGGTTCCGAGCGGTCCGGTTCCGTGAAGTCCGGAAGCTCCAGGGTGCAGAGGATCGGGTAGTGGTCGGAGTAGAGACCCACCCGTTCGTCGTTCACATCCACCTCCGCCGACCGGCACCCCTGGGCCAGGTCGGGACTGGCGAACACGAAGTCGATGCGCCGACGGCGCTCCTCGACCTCGTCCATGGTCTTCGCCCATTTCGGGATCAGCGCCGGCGATCCGAAGGTGTAGAGGTCGTCGGGGCTGTGTTCACTGACCAGTTCCACGAAGCCGCGATCCAGGAAGGCATCCGTGATCCGGTAGTCGAACACCACCTCGCCGTCCTTCTCCTCCCCGAAGCCGTGCTCGAGCAGGGAGGACTCGTCGACGCGGATCTTGCCGTTGAAGTCCCCGAGCACCATCACCGGGCGTCCCTTCTTCACGAGGGCTTCCGCCATCGTCGCGATGGTCACGGCCTCGGCCGGGCGGGTCGGCCAGAAGTGCACCACGAACACGTCAAGCCCGTGGGTCCGCGCGTGCAGGAACCCATGGTGAAAGCCCTCCACCCGGCGTTCCAGCACCTCGATCGGCGCCGAGCTCGTCAACGCCACCGGGTACCCGGTCTCCTTGTGCATCACCGCGTGTTCGTGTCCCCACGCGAGCGCGAGTTCCCCCAGCCTCGCTTCGTCGCAGTGCAGGACCTCCTGCAACGCCACGAGATCCGGCCCTTCCTCGACGATCCAGGTCGTCGCCTCTTCCAGCTTCGCCCGGTGATCGAAGAGGTGATAGGTGTTCCAGTTGATGACCTCGATGGCCTTGATGACCTCGATGGTCTCGATGGTCTTGGCCGGCGGCCCCTGGCACGCCTGGGCCAGGAACACGAAGCCGAGGAGCGTCAGCAACCCGCCACTCGGATGTCGTTCCGAGACTTCATGCATGCCGCCAGTCTAATGAACCATGACCCGGGGCAGACTCCGTCTCCCGAATCCGCCACGGTCGTACGGAGGTGACGGTCGATTTCCGGGATCGGCCAACGACCTTTCCTCGAAATCTCATCGAACTTCCAGAATCGAGGCGTGATCCGCGTAGTCCCGACAGATCGATGCCAGCGGGTATCGCCTTCCAGGGACCCATGACTCGTCAGACACCCACCAACCTGGCTTTCAACGCCGTGAATTTCGGCGACCGGGCATTCGTACTCGGGTGATTCGAGATTGGAGTGATCCAGAATGAATCTCATCGAACTCGGCGTGACCTCCGCTTCGGCCCTGGTGATCGGCTCGCTCGTCGCGGCCGGCACCACGGGCATTCGAAGCAGCGCCGCCGACCCCGTGCTGCTGCTCGACCAGCAGCATCAACGCACCATCCACCAGGCCATGGTGACCTTCGGCGAACGCAACGCCGACGGCAGCCTGCCGATGCCGGGTCGGATCAACCGGTTCACGTCGCCGTACATCGGTCGCCAGCAGGGCGCCGGCCCCCACAACTTCACGAAAGACTCGTCCGGCCACCTCTACTCGGCGTTGATCGCCCAGGAGTACCTCGACACCAAGGTCGTGATCAGCCCCGGGGAACGGAACCCCGTCGTCTCGGAGTATGGCACGAGTACCGAGGACGCTTCCACTCAGTACGACTATGACGCGTACGACCCGGCGTCGGACATCTACTGGATGGGTGACGAGCCCGATCCCGACTCCGTGGCTCCCGGCACCGGCGTGTGGGGTGCCCCCAACCAGATCTTCCGAACCAAGATCGACCGCCCCCCGAGCATCGGTCGTGCCCATGCCTCCTACGCCCACCTGATGCTCGCCGGCCAGCGGCTGCTCGATTGGAATGTCAAGGCGTCCTCGGATCGCGTGCTGCTTGGGACCCGTGGTCCGAGGCACGGGCGGGCGACCGGTGACGAATATCGACGATCGCCCACCCTGCTCTTCTTCGGCGATCCCGGGGTCTGGGTCGGCAACGTGGTCCGCGGCGATGGTCGGGTCGAACGCCTCGAGCAACGCGAGGTCGAGGTTCCGTCCACGACCTCAGCCTTCGGCTTCCGCGACCTCATCTTCCAGTGCGGCGACAACCGTCCGCTGCCGGACAACATCTTCAACGCCGAGCATCAAAGCTGCGGCTCCGTCGATGGAAGTTGGAAACAGAGTGATGCCTGGATCGCGATGAACGAGCTCGCCACCACCGACTCCGAGGGAAACCCGAAGCCCCGCGCCATCTTTGACAACCCGACGAATTGAGAGCTCCATGATGCACCACCCCACCAAGAACATCGTTCAAACCATTGCGTTCTCTCTCGTCGCGTCCCTGGGATCGGCCACTCCGGCGATCGCCGAGGACGGCATCGACGTCCTCGGAGCGCTCGACGGATCGTTCGGCGACATTCAGGGCGAGAACATCATCGAGGTGGCGGCAGGGCCGTACCACGCCGTGGTGTTGACCGACATCGCGACCGACCCGGTCCGGACCGCCGGTTGGAACGGCCCGTTCGACCTCGACACCGGCGCGCCCTGCGGCCAATGCGACCCGCCGGACTTTCTGCAACCCGTCCGGGCCGTGGCCGCGGGGGCCCGACACTCGATGGCCCTCCTCGACAACGGCACGATCGTCTGCTGGGGATGCGACGACGCCGCCTGCGACGTGCCACCGGAACTCGCAGATGAAGGTTCCAACGATCCTGCCGTCGGAATCGCCGCCGGCGACGGTTTTTCAATGGCGCTCCTGGCATCGGGTGACATCGTCATCTGGGGCGAAAGCGAGGTGGATGCGGTCTTCGAGATCCCGGATGAGGCCCAGGACCCGTCCAATCCAGCGGTCCGCATCCTCGCCCAGGCAACGAAAAGATCAACCCGAACCGCCTGCATGGCAATACTCCAGGACGGCACCTTCGTCCCCTGGGGCTCGCACTACCTGATCGACGACCCGCCTCCGGGCTCGGTCATCGTGGATGCCGCGATGTCGCCTCAATTCAGCGATTACTATTCGGACTTCGTGAACATTTCGCTCCTCCTCGAAGGCGGCCAGTACTTCGACGGACTGGGCATCAGGGAATCCGATCCGGACAATCCCTACACCGCGATCTTCCCCGGCCCGGTCCCGATCGCACTCCTGGCCGATGGAACCTGGAGATCCATGGGTGGCCCCATCGATGATGCCATCTACCCGTCCGTGGAAGCGGAATCGGTCCGGCCCCGGGTCTCGTTGGCGATCGGAGGTCTCGACTACCTGATCACCATCCCCCTTCCCGTCGACTGCGACGACGACGGCGTCCCCGACGACGAGCAGATCGCGGCGGATCCGAACCTCGACTGCGACGGCGACGGTCGGCTTGACGCCTGCCGCGCCGGCTCACACTGGTTCGAGGCTGGCGTGATCGCCGCCGAAGGAGACGATCTCGACCTGAGCGACCTGCCCTTCTCCGAGGCCCCGGTGACCATCAGCGTCGAAGCCATTGGTGATCTCGAGGCGGCCAACGAGTTCCTGCTCTTCGACTGGAACGGCGGCACGTTCGCGACCGCCTTCGGAAAGAACGGCCCCTCGGAGTCGTGCCGGCGCGGCACCAACACCTTCGAGATCGCACCTCGGATCTGGAACGACACCGACGAGAACGGTGAACGCATCCTCACCGTCTCGCCCAGCTTCCCGGTCGATCCGGCGGCGTGCGAGGACTCGAGTTTCGCGATCACCTTCGCGATCGAGGCCACGGCCCCCTCCCACGACTGCAACGACAACGGCATCGACGACGATTGCGAGATCGCCGACGGACTCGCCCTGGATGTCGACGGCGACCGCACCCCCGACGAGTGCCAGCCCGACTGCGACCGCGACGGTCAGCCCGACGCCTGGACGATCTTCGAGGGCCTGGTGGCCGACTGCAACGCCAACGGGGTTCCGGATTCCTGCGACATCCTGTCGGGCGAGGCCGTCGATGCCGACGGCAACGGCATTCCCGACGTGTGCGAGCTGGACTGCCGGAACGACGGGGATCTCAATGGCGACGGGTGCGTGGGCCCGGCCGATCTCGGCCTGCTCCTCTCGCTCTGGGGAACCTCCAACCCGGTCTGCGGCGACCTCGACGGCGACGGCGAGGTTCGAGCCGCCGACCTGGGCATTCTCCTCTCCAACTGGGACTGCCGCTGAGGAAAACAGCCCCGGCGTCCGACGCCGGGGCTGAAGAACCGCGATACTGCGGATCATGTCCGACCTCACCCATCTCGACGCCGACGGCCGAGCCCGCATGGTCGACGTCGGCCACAAGCCTCCGATGCGCCGTACCGCGATCGCCGAGGGGTTTCTGGTTGCCGCCGCCCCCACGCTCGATCGACTCGAAGCGGGCGACCTGCCCAAGGGCGAGGCGTTGGGAACCGCGCGGATCGCCGGTATCCAGGCGGCGAAGAAGTGCGCGGACATGGTTCCGCTCTGCCACACCCTTCCTCTGGATTCCGTCGACGTCGATTTCTCACGTCCCGCTCCTGATCGCCTGAGATGCGTGGTGACCGTGCGGACCACGGCGAGGACCGGGGTCGAAATGGAGGCGCTGGTGGCGACCTCCACCGCACTCCTGACGGTGTGGGACATGGTGAAGGGTGTCGATGCCGACCTCGCGGTCGACGACGTCCGATTGCTCGAAAAGCGCAAGGAATCGATCCAATGACCAGCGGATGGTGGGTAGCGGACTACTGGCAGGCCGGAGAGACGGTGCTTCTCGCCTCCTGGATCATCTGGGTGATCGTCTCGATCTGCCTGCATGAACTCGGACATGGCGTGGCGGCGATCTGGGAAGGTGACGACACCCCCCGTCGTACCGGCCACATGACCTTCAATCCCCTCGTCCACATGGGTGGGTACAGCCTGGTCGCCTTCCTGCTGATCGGGTTCGCCTGGGGCCTGATGCCGGTGAACCCGAACAATTTCCGTCACCGAAGATGGGGCGATGCGATCGTGGCCGCGGCCGGTCCGGCGGTGAACCTGATCCTCGCCGCGGTGCTGCTGACCGCCGCGGGGCTGGTGTCGGCGTTCATCCTCGGGGCCAAAAATCCGCCCGAGTGGGGCGTGAACCTTCAACTCTTCCTCGCCACCGGCGGGTGGCTCAACCTCGCCTTGCTGGCCCTGAACCTTCTCCCGATCCCACCCTTGGACGGTTCAAGGATCCTGGCCTCGTTCTCGGACCCTTATGCCCGGCTTCTGATGAACCCCAATGCCGCATTGTTCGGCCTCGCGGCGTTCATGCTGCTGTTCTGGGTCACCCCCTTCGGAGGCGTGGCTTTCGGCCTCCTTCGGAGTGTTTCCGAGCTTTGGATCGGGGTGGTCCAAGGTATCGCGCTGCAATTGACCGGCTCCTGAGGCCCATGGCACCGCACCGACGCGGATCCGCAGGTTGACCACCTCCGGGTCTCTGGTACCATCTCCGATTCGCCCCCGTGGCCCGAAGGTCGGCTCGCACGGATCCCGAAGGGACCCCCACGAGTCGCCCGAGTTCCAGATTCCCGTGTCGTGTGACACGGGGGAGCCGAGGACCACGCCAGCGAGGACACACACATGGTCGTTCTGCGCATGAAGCGTATGGGTCGGATCCGACGCCCTTTCTATCGAATCGGCGCCATGGACAAGCGATCCCCGCGTGATGGTCGAGTCATCGAGAACCTGGGTTGGTACGACCCGATCACTCCCGATGAAACCAAGCGATACAACCTCAAGCCCGGTCGTATCCACCACTGGCTCTCGGTCGGCGCCCAGCCGAGCGACACCGTGGCGGCGATCTTCAAGAAGCACGGCATCGATCCGAAGCCCGGTCCCCACCACAAGGACCTGGTCGACGTCGATACGGCTGAAGCCCCTGCGGAGACCGCGGCCGAATGAGGCCCGGAATCATCCCCGACCGTCTGACGGTCGGGGCCCGGACGCCGTTCGGCTGCCTGTCATGCGTTTCGATGTCCTGACGCTCTTTCCCGACATGTTCCGCGAGGTTCTCGCGACGAGCATGCCTGGAAGAGCGGCCACCAGCGGGGCCGCGGAGTATCACCTCCACGACCTCCGCGAATGGACACACGATCGGCATCGCACGGTGGACGACCGACCGTTCGGAGGAGGACCCGGCATGGTGATGATTTGTGATCCATTGTGGAACGCGGCACACGCGATCGAGGCGCTCGACGAGCGTCCGACGCGACGTGTGCTGCTCACTCCACAGGGAGAACCTCTGACCCAACGCCGAGTCGAGGACCTCGCGACCACCGATCGGCTGCTGCTGATCGCCGGTCACTACGAAGGAATCGACGAGCGGGTGATCGAGGAACTCGATCCGCTCGAGGTCTCGGTGGGCGACTACGTCCTGTCCGGTGGCGAGCTGCCGGCGATGACCCTGATCGACGCCGTGGTCCGCCTCCTGCCCGGTGTTCTCGGTCACGAGGACTCCGCGTCGGAGGATTCCTTCAGCACCCGGGACGAGGAGGGTCTCCCCCTGCTCGACTGTCCGCACTACACGCGGCCCCGGGAATGGCGGGACCGTTCGGTCCCTGAAATCCTGCTCAGCGGCGATCATGCAGCGATCGCCCGCTGGCGACATGAACAATCGGTCGAGCGGACGCGACGGCGCCGCCCAGACCTTCTCACCCCACCGCGACCCCTGGGCGATGACCATCGACCCACGTCGCGGCAGCCCGACGGCGGTACATCCGCTCGAGGGGAACAATCGGGCGACGGCCCGGGAAGCCCAGCGTCATGAACCGCACTGAATTCGTTGAATCCGTGGTCGCCAGCCAGCTCAAGAGTGAAGACCAGCTCTCCGACATGACCATCGGCGACACCGTCGACGTTCACTACCTCATCGTCGAAGGCGAGAAGGAACGTGTGCAGATCTTCCAGGGCGTGCTGATCGGAATGAAGAGCCAGGGCATCAACCGCACCATCACCGTCCGCCGCATCGTGGCGAACGAAGGTGTTGAAAGGATCTTCCCCCTTCACAGCCCCCGCATCTCGAAGATCGAGGTGGTTCGACGCGGCGATGCCCGTCGTGCCAAGCTCTACTACCTCCGCGACCGCATCGGCAAGGCCCGCCGCCTCCGCGACCGTCGTCGTGGACTGAAGTGGGTCGGCGAAGGCCAGGGCTGATCCAAAGCTCATGCGAGTCTCACTTCGCAAATCGTTCGGGTTCGAGGCGGCGCACTGGCTGCCGACCTTTCCTGACGATCACAAATGCCACCGGCTCCACGGGCACTCGTTCCGCATCGACGTCGTCGTCGAGGGGGACGTGCCCGAGGAGCAGGGGTACCTGGTGGACTTCGCGGTCATCAAGGCGGCGATCAAGCCGATCGAGGAG
>CAJWFU010000050.1:0-9405 GCA_913031315.1 uncultured Phycisphaerae bacterium
TCGCACGTCCTGGGCTTCGGCGTACATCATGTCGCCGACGTGAAAGACATCGATTTCCTCGCCCCGTTCGCCCGCCAGGGCGGCGGTGCTGTCGAGGTAGGGCTTCTTTTCAACGCCGATCTGTCCGGTGACGATGGCTCGCATGCCTGGGCTCCTAATGCTTGGCGGTATCCGTGAAAGAGTCGGATCCGAGGGTCGTTCAAGTGTTTGAGGTCAGGCCACGGTGGTTCCGTAACCATGCTATCGGTGCTCGAGGTGAAGGTCCGCCCTTGCGGCGGCTGGAAATCCACCAGTTGAAGAGGGCGGTGAGGGCGACGATCGATGCGATCACCCCGAGGGCGGTGAAAATCGTGGTTTGGAGACTCTGACCGGCCAATTCGCGGCCGATCAGGATCCCGATGCCCACTTGCAGTGGGGTGGTGATCGCACAGCAGGCCAGTTCGACTGGAATGAACTTCCGCAGGGGCATGTGCATCAGGGCGGCGATGGTGAGGGCCGGTGATCTGGTTCCGGGAATGAACCTGGCGATCAGAAGGACCCAGGCTCCTCGACGATCGAACTGATGCTTGACCTGCAGAACCCTGCGGGGATGCACCATGCGTCGGAACCATCGAACGCCCAGCAGCCTTCGGCCGAAACGAGCACAGATCCAGAACCAGAGGAAGTCTCCCCCGAGAACCCCCGCGTAGGCCGCGAGGAACGTGGACCACATCGGCATCTCGCCCTTGCCGACGAAGATCCCTGCCGGCACGTTGACCAGTTCTTCGCCGATCGGAATGCCCACACCGGAGGCGAGGAGCAGCATGATCATGGCCAGCCAGCCGTACTGGCCGAGGAAGTTGTGAATCAAGGTATCCATCGGTTCGGGCTTTGCAGTCAGGCTTGAAGCCCGCTGAAGAGGGTTGATTGTATAGCCTCGGCTCTGCGTGGCCGCCCGATTCGTCCGCAACCTGGTTGGAGAGTTCCGTGTCGAGTTCAGGTCAGGGTTTTTCGGTGCTGGTGGCCTCAGATTCTCTCAAGGAATCCTTGGCCGCCACGGATGCCTGCGCGGCCATTGGTCGGGCGGTCCGGAGTCTCCTCCCGAATGCGACCGTGACCCTGATCCCGTTGGCCGATGGTGGGGAAGGGACACTCGATGTGTTCCTTGCGGCCATGCCGGACCTGGAAGTTCGCTTCCTGGCCGGGGGCGGAGCGCACCCCGAGCAGGCGGAAACCACCATCCGCTGGGCTTTGGGGCGGGACCGGAAACTAGCGGTGGTGGAATTGGCAGAAGCGGCAGGGCTCGAATCGGTTCCCCATGAGCTTCGCGACCCTCGGCGAACCGGTACCGCCGCCGTGGGGCGGACCCTTGATCTGGCTCGATCCCGACTTGATCGGGATGTGGACGACCCGGCAGAGCTGGTGCTCACGCTCGGAGGCAGTGCCACGGTCGATGGAGGGCTCGGGGCTGCCCGGGCCCTCGGAATCGTCATCGAAGGGCCGGAGGGCCCACCTGATCGGCCATTGGTCGGTTCAGATCTCGCCACGGTGCGAGGGATCCGAATTCCAGAAGCAGTGGTGGAGGACTGGCGAGGGATTCGGCTTCGGATCGCTTGTGACGTTCGCAATCCTCTGGAGGGAGACGGTGGTGCCGCTCGGACCTTTGGTCCGCAGAAGGGTGCCGACCCTTCGGCGGTGGCGGAGTTGGAGGCCGGATTGGCCGGATGGCGGGAGATGATGGAGGCAGCGACTGGCTGGAAGATCGGAGGACCCGGAACCGGAGCGGCCGGTGGCATGGTGGTGGGCCTGGCGGGTCTCCTGGGCGACGTCGGGGGGCCACCATCGTCCGGGTATCCAGCGGAGATGATCGCCGGACGTCTGGAGGAAGGCTTCGATCTGGTGGCCGGACTGACCGGACTCGATCGCCGGGTGGCTGAAGCAGATGTGATTCTCACGAGCGAAGGTCGGCTGGATGCATCGTCTCTGATGGGAAAGACGATTGGTGGTTTGCTGAACCGGGCCGACCAGGCCGGGGTTCCCGTGATTGCGGTTCCTGGATCGATCTCAGATGACCGCTGGCCGGGCCGGATGCGATTTGCGGGAATCTCGACCTTGTCCGATGCCGTCGGAAGGGAAGAAGCGTTGAGACGCCCAGCCTTCGCCCTCGAAAAAGCAGCGAAAAACGCGTTAGTGACCTGGTTTGCCGGCCCTCAGTCTGGATGAACGACGACCGCCCATCGCAGAGCGACGGGCGGTCGGGGATTCTTTCGAGTCTTTCGGGTCGATCGCCGGCTCATTCGCCGGGGATTTCGCCACCCTTGGGGGTCCAGTAGTCCGGTCGGTCTTCGCTTTCGTCGAGCCGGAGGCGGTAGTCCTCGATCGCCGGCGGATCTTCCGGGCCGGGGCGAACATCGACCTGGATTCGGCGGGCCATCGAGGGAGGGCAGGTCAACTGGTTCGAGAGCTTGCCGGAACCGTGGGGTGCGTCCCAGATCTCCCACTGCATCCGGTCGGGGGTCATGACGGGGTCATCACCCTTGCCCTCGAGGAACTTGAAGGTCAGCTGCTTGCCAACGGGGAGGGTGATCGCGAAGAACGCCTCGTCGGTCCGAGTATCAATGACCCGAACCGTCTTGGGGCTCCACGTGGTGGAGATGTAGGTGAACGTCGCGTTGCTACTCGGCATGAACCCCCCATCGGGGGCATAGCAGCCGGTACTCAGGGTGAGTCCGGCGAAGGTGGCGGCAACGGCGAAGGTTCGGATCGACCTGAATCGCATGCGTGGATCCGGAAGTCAGGAAAAGGGCGGTGTCATGAATGGGAACAGTCCGCGCGGACCGCTCCCCGGTGTCCTTATCGACTCCCCGGGCCGCCTCTCTTGAACCGGATCCGAGGTCCGAGGCGATGAATCTTTCCGCCCGATCGCCCGTCTGGTGTCGCCAGAGCGGATTGGGGCGTCGCTGCTACAGTCTGCGCATGTCAGATTCCGCCTCTCACCTACCTTTTCGTATCGGCCACGGGTACGACCTGCATCGACTCGAGCCGATCCGCCCTGCGGGTGACGGGCGTCCCTTCGTACTCGGAGGGCTGGCCTTCGAGCATGACCGGGGGCCGGTGGGGCACTCCGACGGGGATGCCCTGCTGCATGCCGTGACCGACGCCTTGCTCGGGGCTCTGGGTCTTGAAGACATCGGGCAGCTCTTTCCGGATACCGATCCGGCCTGGGACGGAACCGACTCGAAGGTCTTCCTCGAGGCGGCGATCGAACGCGTCGCGGCCCGTGGGTATCGGGTCGGCAACCTCGATGCGACCGTGATTCTAGAAAAGCCGAAGCTGGGGCCCCGCAAGGGTGAGATTCGAGCGTCGCTTGCAAGGCTCCTCGGAGTGGGCCTCGATCAGGTCAATGTCAAAGGCAAGACTCACGAGAAGGTCGATGCGGTGGGCGAAGGCCGAGCCATCGAAGTTCAGGTCGTGGTGCTGCTGATCGCCACTGCGGACTGACCACCCCGGCTTTTCAGGCGGTGTCGATTGGATCACGAGGGTCGAGTGCGGTGCCGCTCGAGTGCCTGTGCGAACGATGCTCCCCGGGCTTCATAGTTCGCGAACTGGTCCCAACTCGCGCAACCCGGACTGAGCAGGATGACGTCCCCGGGGTGAGCGACGCTCATGACGGCGTCGACGGCGACTTCGAGGGTCCCGTGATAGGTCCCGCCCTCGGAGATCAGTGCGGCACCGGTCGCGCCGATCGCATGTAATCCTGCAAGTCGCGGTGCGAGTGCGGTGATGGCGGCAAGATCGGCTTGCTTGTCGTAGCCGCCGGCGATCAGATGAATCCGTTCGGTCTCTTCGAAGGCTTCGACCGCGAGGCAGGTGGCTTCGGGCGTGGTCGACTTTGAGTCGTCGTAAGCGTGCACCCCGTTGATTCGGCCCAGTGATGCCAGGCGATGAGGGAGTCCGGGAAAGTCCGACAGCGAGTCGGTGATCTCTTCGAGAAGGCCCTGGGGGTTTTCCCGGCCGGATCGAAGGCGAACGTGTTCGAATGCCAGCCGGATCGCGAGGCGTGCATTCCGACGGTTGTGTTCGCCGGGCACCAGAAGTCGGAGACCGGGTTCGATGCTGGCGTCGACGGTCGGATCTTCGGCCGGAAGAAGTCGAGGTGACTTGCAGGTCGGGGTCGAAAGGGAGATCGCTCGCTTGCACGTGGCGTAATGATCAGCGGCCTCGTGCCAATCAAGATGATTGGGCGCGATGTTGGTGATCGCAGCCAGTCCGGGGGTCGCTCGGTCCTCGGGATCGCCACCATCGCCGGCGAGCCAGTGGAGCATGAAGCTCGAGAGTTCGAACACGACCGATGAATCTTTCGGCGGAGGAGCGTCGAGCAGCGAGCCTCCGATGTTGCCCGACAGGTGGCAGTCCAGATCGGGCCGGACCCGGCGGAGTGCATGGTGCACCATCGCCGCGGTGGTGCTCTTGCCGGCGGTCCCCGTGATCCCGATGAGGTGATGAGCGGGGCGATCGCCGATCGCGAGCCTGATTTCCGTCAGGAAGCGAGCACCGCCGGCTCGCGCGGCTTCGAGAAACGGATTCGACCAGGGCCGGGGAACGGCGGGATTCACGATCACGAGGTCCGCGTTCTCGAAGTCGTCGATTCGATGTTCGCCCAGCCGAAGCCGGACGCCCAGTTCCTGCAGGGGTTCAACGGCCAGTCCAAGATGGTCGGCGGTACCGAGATCGGTTGCGAGCACCTTCGCGCCACGGCGGGCGAGGTGCCTGGTCGCCGCCAGGCCTCCACCAAATCGTCCCAGGCCCATGACCACGGCGCGGCATCCTCCAAGGTCCCCGGGGAACTCGAAGAGATCGTGCGTCGAATGCATGGAGGAAAGGGTAGACGCGGCTACACTCGGCCGCATGAATGGAACCGGAATGCCGTCTCCAACTTCACCGAATGAAGAGTCCTCCAACCCGAGAAGGGCTCGGCGGCCGCTGGGGCAGCTCTCGGTGGTCGCGTTCATCTGTGGGTTGGCCGGAATCTGCCCGGGAGTCGGACTGATCGGCGTCGTTCTCGGCTTCATCGCCAACTTTCAGATCGTTCGAAGTGGCGGACGAATCCGGGGGCGGGGATTCGCCTTGTGGGGTCTCGGACTCGGCGCGGGTTGGACGTTTCTCTGGATGTCCGGCTTCTCGGCCTTCAGTTCAATCTACTTCGATGTGGTTTCGGCCCGCATGGAAACCGACGTTCGGAATCTTCTTCTGGCGGCGGCAGCGGAAGACGTCGCCGCCATGGAGGGGCTCGTCGATCAGTCATGCACCTTCGACGAAACAGACTGGGAGCAACTGATGCTCGAGGTCCGTTCGGCTTCGATCGAGCCGTGGTCGGTCGGGATCTCCGAGCCACTCGAGGTTTCCGGGGTCGTGAATCAGGTCATGGTGGTGGAGATCACCATCCATGCCGAGGATCGCTCGGTGTGGAGTGGTTCCGCAGGCTTCCTGTTGGTGCCACCGACCATCCTCGCCAGTCTCGACGTGGAAGGCCTGGCTCCGGATCCGAGACTGCGGACCCTTCGGCTCATCGGTCCCGATGGGCGGTCTCTCCGGCTCACGGGTCGGCCGGCGTCTGAGGAATCGGATGACACGATGGAATCAGTGCCGACCGGGGAGAACATCCAACTTGACCCCGATTCGGAACCCGCCGCCGAGGGCTAGGGTGAATTCCTGAAATCGATCAGGCCGGACTCCCAGTAGACTTTGACCCGAAGCCCGTTCTCCACGCCAAGGAGCAATCTCATGAGTCAGGCCAATGTCGGATCCGCGTTTCCGCAGGATGAAGAATTGCCACCCACCAGCGCCGCCGCGGTTGCTTCGCTGGTCATGGGGTTGATCTTCTGCATTCCCGGGCTTTCCTTCCTCGCGATGATCTTCGGCGGAATCGGTGTGGCTCGGACGAGTGGTGGAATTCGCAGAGGGCGCGGAATGGCGCTGGCGGGGATCATCCTCGGAGTCCTCGTTTCGACTGGCTGGGTGGGGATTGCCTGGGGTGTTTCCTACTTGGCCCCCAGCATCCTGTTCGTGTTCGAGGGGCCCAATGAGAGCATCAGTGCCGCCTTCGAAGGCAAGAATGAGGAAGTCCGAGCCGTGTTCATTGCGGAATCGGCCCCCGACGATGCCTCCATCGAAAAGTTCGTGGCAACGGTTCGCGCCGAGTACGGTTCCTTCGAACTGGCCATGCCCGACCAGGACGACGATCCGCCTTTCGGTGCTCAGAAATTCGAGCTCCCTTTCATCTTCCAGTTTGAAAATCGATCGGTTGCGGGAACCATCGGGTTCGAGGTGTCCGAAGAGCCGACTCCGAGCGGAAGCTTCCTTCGAGTGTCGTCCATCCGCCTGACTCCCGAAGACTCCTCCGAGGGAGACATCACTCTGGGAGGAGTCCCTTCGGTCACGACCTCCGAGCCTGAAGAAGCCCCCGGAGAGCCGTCCCCGTGACTGAAGCCCTTGAGGAGGATCCACCGATCATCGAAGTCCGAGGCCTGAAGAAGGTCTTTGGAGATCAGGTGGTGCTTGATGGGCTTGATCTCGACATCCAGCGAGGAGAAACGCTGGTGGTGATGGGCGGTTCCGGTTGTGGAAAAAGCACCTTCCTTCGCATGCTGATTGGTTCATTCCCCCCCACGGAGGGGACGATCTCGATCCTCGGGCGCGAGATCAATGATCTCCCGGAAGAGGCTTTGAACGAGGTCCGTCGAAAATTCGGAATCCTGTTTCAATCCGGGGCGCTCTTTCAATCGATGACCCTCGCTCAGAATGTCGCCTTGCCCCTCCAGGAGCACACGGATCTGGATCCGATGATCATCGACATCCAGGTCAAGATCAAGCTTGAGCTCGTGGGGCTTCGTGAGCACGCCGACAAACTCCCGGCCCAGATTTCAGGAGGTATGAAGAAAAGGGCCGGGCTGGCCAGGGCATTGGCCCTGGATCCGCAGATCCTTTTCTACGACGAGCCTTCCGCGGGGCTTGATCCGGTGACCAGTGCCGAAATCGATCAATTGATCGTGGACCTCACCAAGAAGCTGGGTGTGACCAGCGTGGTGGTGACGCACGAAATGGATTCCGCGTTCACGATCGCCGATCGCATGGTGATGCTGGACAAGGGAAGAGTCTTGCGAATCGGTACCCGGGCGGAGTTCGATGCCTTGAGGGAGACTTCGGCCGAAGAGATGGCGAGCCTCAGCGAGGATGATCAGTTGATTCGGCAGTTCCTTCGCGGAGATCCGATCGGTCCCATCACCCGCCGGCGAGAAGAGACCAACTACGCGGAGGATCTCCTGGAAACCGCGGACCCTCTGATCACGGCGAGTCCCGCGGTGGAGGCCACCCGCAAGCCCCGCTGATCGGCGCACCCGGGATCGATCGTCGCGAGAAATCGAATGCGGAACACGTCATTGAAAGGACGGGCGGATGCCGAAGCATCCGCCCGTCGTTCATTGCCATGAAGGGAGTTTTCGTGGGCGTCAGCAGGGTCCCCAGGCGCCCAGGAGGAGTCCGAGGTCGGCTCCATTGACCACTCCATCTCCGTTGATGTCCTCGGCTCCGGTTCCCCAGGATCCGAGGAGGAGTCCGAGGTCGGCACCGTTGACCACACCGTCATTGTTGAGGTCTTCCGGGCAGGGATCGGCGAACGGAGTACAGGTGATCTGCAGGTCGGCGGTTCCAATCGAGCCGTCTGGACTTCCGACCCGCAGGTAGAACGTCTGGCCGGCGATGGCCAGCGTGCTGATCGAAGTGTCGTCTCCGCAAGTGTCGTCGCCGCAAGCCACGCTCGCGGCACCGCTTGAGGGACATCCCGATGAGGCATCGAAGAGGTCGAGACGGCTGTCGAACGTGGCACCACAGGTGGACACATCGAGTTGACCGGTGCACTCGGCGGTGTACAGGAACCAGATGTCGGCCTGGACGGCGGGGCCGTTGTTCGAAGAACAGGAGATCTGGGAGTCGATGTTGCTGCTGGTCGCGCCGGCGTTCGATATGGAGGTGGAACCATCTCCGATGTCTTCGGCGCTCGAGCAGTCATCGTTCTCAGGGCCTGCGGAACCGTTGCACTCGATGGTGAGAATGCCCGAGCCGCTGGAATCCACGGGGCTTCCGACCCGGATCAGATACGTGCTTCCGGCCAGGCCGATCGTGCTCACGAAGGAATCCGTTCCGCAATCATCATCGCTGCAGGCCAGCGGTGATGCTCCACTGGTGGGGCAACCGCCACTGGCGAGGTAGACGCTGATTCGGGTGTTGAAATCCGCGGCGCCGCAGGTCGAGATCGTGAGCGGACCGGTGCAGAATGCGGTGTACGAGAACCAGGCGTCTCGGAAGACCACCGGACCACTGCTGGTCGAGCAACTGAGGGTGTCATCGATGTTGCTGTTGGTGGCGCCCACCGTGGTGAACGGGTTGGCTCCGCCTGAAAGTGGCATGGCGGTGGCGCATTCGTCGTTGTCGATCCCTGGCGACTGGTCGTCCGACACGCTGAAGTCGTCGATCCACCAATCGTCGTTGGCTTCATCGACGGCAGCGCGAATCCGGATCCTGGATCCGTTGTATCGGGCGGCGGAAGGAAGGGTGTGTTCGACGAAGGTGTATTCGGTCTCGTCGACGCCATCAGAGACATGTTCGTCGATCACCACCCAGTCTCCGCCCTGGTTCAGATATTCCACGAAGAGCGACTCGCCGCTCTCCACCCCTCGGTGCTGGTGAAAGTACGAGAGGTAGGCGGCGGGGACGCCGAGAAGCAGTTCGTTCGTACGGATCTCATCGTCGCCGTAGAGGTTGCTGCTCGTGGCGTCGAGATTGAGGCTTCGGACCCCGCTCGGTTCATTGACTCCGGAGGTGTTCACGGAGACGCCATTCTGGTGAATCCACTCATCCCGATTGGGGGCGGCTTCGAAGTCATCGGAGAATGGGAGTGCGAGTTGGTTGCCGAGTTCGAAGATGCAGCTGCGGCTGTTCCGGTGAGAGATGATCTGGCTTTGAGCGGACGCGCCGAATTTCAGATTGCCTCCGGTGATGCCGTCACAGGACCCGTTGGCCGAGCACATGATGTGGCATTCGCTTGTCGAGTCACAATGCTGGCTGTTCCAGTTGTGACCGAGCTCGTGGGCCGAGAGTGAAGTTCGGAACGTGAGGCTGCTGGTGTAGCGGCTCTCGACCACGCCGTAGCCGAACGAAGAGTTGCACACGACTCCGACGTAAGCGAGTCCGATCGTTCCGCCTGAGAAGTTCACTCCGCTGAACATATGGGCGGTGTCGCGGATGATTTCGCTCTCGGGCGCCGATTGCATGTTGCTCACGAACTGGGTGAGTCGCCCATCAATGGAGGTCGACGTGTACGGATCGCTCGAACCCGAGCGAACGATCACGGTCGTCAGCTCGTAGGCG
>CAJWFU010000051.1:0-9291 GCA_913031315.1 uncultured Phycisphaerae bacterium
CATCGTGAAATTGTCGCCGAGAATTCGGGGATGGGCCTGGAGATAGGCCACGACGTACTGCCTGAACAATCCGCTGTTGGAGATTCGATCGCCCGCGGCGGACTCTCCAACCGCGGTCTTCTCCAGCGACAGGGCCTGATCCATCAACGGAATCTTCGAGAGGGCCTGGATCTCATCACCGGTGAGCGGCCGGATGGTTCGCTGATCCAGCAGGATCGATCGCTTGATTCGTCGTCCCCCGGAGTCGTACATGCCGCGATAGTTCACGAACGACTCCTGCACCAGGGTGTAGGTCGGGAGCACGGTGATGGTCTTGTCGAAATTCTGAACCTTGACCACGTTGAGCGATATGTCGATGACGTAACCATCGGCATTGCTGCCGGGAACGTGAATCCAATCGCCCAGGCGAACGAGGTCCCCGGTGGTGACGATCACGTTGGCGAAGATCGAGAGCAGGGTGTCGCGAAACAAGATCAGCAGGATCGCCGAAATCGCTCCCAGTCCGGTCAGGAAGTAGACCGGAGACTTGTCCATCAGCACCGAGACGACGAGGACCATTCCCGCGAGGTAGATCCCGAAAGAGGCGACCGAGACGTATCCGCGCAACGCACCGGGACGATTGACCGACGGAAATCTGGAGTAGATGACATCCAACAGACGGCCGCATCGAGCGAGGAGTTGGGCGGCGGAAAACACCGCGAGGGCCATGACCAGTCGCTCGGCCATCTCCGTGAAATCCGCGTTCAACCGCGGCAGAACCTGAATCAGAATCGCGACGAAACCGATCGAGAGCAAGGTTGAAATGCTGGACAGGACCTTGGTCTCCGCCAGGTCCTTGACGTCGATCCAGCGGGACCAGCTGAGCAGCCGGCTCCCGATCAATGGTCGGATCACCACGAAGCGAAGAAACAGGTGACCGAGCCACAACAGGATCAACAGCGCGGTCCCGACCACCGCGGCATACATGACGGGATTGCCCTGCAAAGGCGTGAGAAGTTCGACCAGCCAGTTCGAGACGGTCACCGACGTCGTGGACACCAGCGATTCACCCGAGGCTTCCAACGAGTTCTTTTCTTCCAGCATGGCATCTCCGACCTGTGAAGGACATCATGAGTCGACGGTGGTCCGGCGGCCCCGGGTTTCGGCGAAGGGATCCAATACCTTTGAAGTGGGCCGGATCGCTCCATGGTGCAAGGACGTCTCAGTCTCCGTCGATCCAGGCCTCGGCTTCGGCCAGCGAGTTCCGGTGGAAGGTCCGGACCTCGGCCCGAGTGAACACTCCGCTCAGCGACACGAGCTTTTCCATCCAGCCACCATCGACCACGAAGGCGATCCGGTCGATGTCCGACACGTGATGGACACCCAGTTTGAGGTCCTCCCACATCGCGGCCGGGGTCCAGCCCTCGAGTTCTTCCGCATCGAACAGAATTCGCACCTGGCCATGCTCCGCGATGAACGACTCCAGAGCAGGGCGGATCAGTTCGTAGTCGGCCGCCTGCAGGCGGCCCACCGGCTTGATGTGAATGGAGCGGGCGGCGACGGACACTTCCAGATGCTCGGACATGGCATGTCTCTCAAGGAGGGCGGATCGGCGATATTTTGGAAGGTACCGGTATCCGCAACCCTTCGTAAGACCGTTTTTTTCAGATCCATGGGTCGCGAATCGGTGCTTTGGCCTTAAATTGTTGGTTCCGAAGTCTGACCCAACGCCCCCTCCGAGGAGAGAGATGATGACATCCAGACCAATCATGGCCGTCTTGCTGGCCGGGATCATTCCCGCGATCGCCTCCGGCGATGATCAGGATGGGGTCTTCACCGTCATCGGCCTGCCGGACACTCAGAACTACAGCGAGAGTTTCCCCGAAATCTATGCGGGCCAGACCAACTGGGTCGTGGATCAACTCGGCCGGCTCGACATTCGTTTCGTCACCCACTACGGGGACATCGTCCAGCACGCAGACCGGGAAGAGGAGTGGCTCGATGCCGATGAAGCGATGCTCGTCCTCGATGACGCGGGCGTCCCTCAAGGGGTGACCAGCGGGAACCACGACATCACCGCCAACGGCCTCTCCGGCGAGCCCTACATCCCGGAGAACTATCTTTTCTACTTCGGTCCGGATCGCTATTTCGGACGCCCGTTCTTCCAGACCGCCAGTACCACCGGCATGAGCACCTGGCAGATCTTCGACGGTGGCGATCGAGACTTCGTCGCGCTCAGCGTCGAATGCGAAACGCCGCCTTCGGAACTCGCCTGGGCGCAGGGCGTGCTAGACCGGCATCGGGACAAGGCCGTCCTGTTCACCACCCATCGATACCTGCAGGATTCCGAGGACTACACCGCCGGCGTGCCGGTGGTGGCGAGCGGCCGCTACCCCGACATCTGGTACATCGTGGAACCGCCACGTCAGCCACAGGGGATTCAAGCGAATGAATTGTTCGACTGGTTCATACGACGAAACCCAAACATCTTCCTCGTGAACTGCGGCCACTTCCACGAGGAATACCGACAAGTCTCGACCAACGTGGCCGGGCTTCCGGTGCACGAAGTGCTCGCCGACTACCAGGATGATCCGAACGGGGGTGACGGCTGGCTCCGAATCATGCGATTCGACGTACCCCTCGGCCGCATCGACATGGAGTCGTACTCGCCCTATCTGGACGAGAATCGATTCACCGACGAGAGCCTGTTCAGTCTCGACGTGGACTTCGACGCCCACCGGACGCTGGACGGATTCGCGGCGTTCCAGCAAGGAATCAACGGTTACCAGGGCACCCGGGACACCTGGATCGATGAAGATGCGCCAGACTCGAGCTACGGGGAACAGGACACCCGAAGTTCGGATGACGACACGGCCAACTCGATCTTCAGCGATTACCGCGGTCAGGCCCTGATGCGCTTCGACCAGATCTTCTCCGAGGGACCGACGGTCGGACAGGTGCCGCAGGGTTCGTCGATTCGATCCGCGACCCTGGTCCTCGATGTCGCCGAGGACATCGACAGCCCCTTCGTCGACCCACGCTTCTTCGTGCACCCCGTGCTGGTGCCCTGGCAGGAAGGGTCGACCTGGAACTCCCTCGACGGAGGCCTCTCGGTCGGCGATGAACTCGGGCCGGAACTCGGGAGTTTTCTCGGAGACAACGTGCCCAATTCCGACTCCATGAGACGTGTGGACGTCACCTCGCTGGTGCAGGCCTGGTCGGATGGCCAACCCAACTGGGGGGTGGCGATTCTCCCGGAGATCATCAATGGCAACGATGAGGGCATCACGATCTGGACCAGTGAGTCGGGGAATCCCCTCCTCAGGCCTCGGCTTGAAGTCGTCTACGAACTTCTCCCGTCGGAACCCAACCCCGATATCAACGGAGATGGTTTCGTGAACAGCGCCGATCTCGGCCTGCTGATCGCCGCCTGGAACCAGACCGGCGACCAGGTCGCCGATCTTGACGGTGACGGTGTGGTCGGTTCTTCCGATCTTGGTCTTCTGGTGGCAGCATGGGGCCCGGTCTCAGGATGAGACCGTCGGCCGAGCAGGAATGGCTGCAATCGAAGGATCACTTTCACACGCGGTTCCGATCGGAACCGCGCTCGAAGGCTCAATCCTCGTCGACGAAACCGGTTCCAGCCTTGCGATCACGCCCGGCTTGCCAGAACAGCAGCCCCGCGTAGATGGCGACGATGCCGAGCCAGAGCAGATTCGAAAAGAGAACGGGAAGCATGATCGACTCCTGAGGTACCCGCGGCGGAATCGCTCCACCGACCGGGGTCGACACTATAGTCGACTCGATGCGACCCGCGACGCTCATCGAGCCCCTGAAAATCGCTTCCGATCTCCGGTTATCACCCTTGACGGTCGAAGATGCGCCCGCCCTCTTTGAAATGGTGGACGAGGATCGGGACCGTTTGGGTGCGAGACTCCCATGGGTCGAGTCGACGAGGCTGGAATCGGACTCCCGGGCCTTCATCGAAGGATCCATGGCCCGCCGGGACGTACGGACGGGCGGCGACGGCAGCGGCGACTGGGCCATCATCAGCCAACTGCCCGAAGGCGAACGAATGGTGGGCGTGATCGGTCTCCATGCTCCCCGCTGGAGCCACCGCTGGGTCACGCTCGGCTACTGGATCACCTCGAGCCAGGAAGGACGGGGCTGGATCACCCGCGCCGCAGAGGGGGTTCTAGGCCACCTCTTCCGAGTCGGCTTCCATCGAGTCGAGATCCGAGCCGCCACCGACAACCCTCGCAGTCGAGCGGTTCCTGAACGCCTCGGCTTCACCCTCGAGGGCGAGCTTCGATCCGTGGAGTGGATCCACGGGCGGCCGATCGACCATGCGGTCTACGGTCGACTTCGCTCGGACTGATCCGACTCCGGTTCAATCCGCGGTGCGGATCTCCGCGTACGCCGCCGAACGATCGACGGCAGGGATCGGATCGTCCTCCTCCGTGAGCCACCAGAGCGGCATCCGATCCGGAACGCCCGGGGGACGATCCCAGGTCGCCGCCCAGGGTCGAAAACGGGGATCGTCATCCGCGGCCCGAGCCAGCCCGCGAACCTTCTCGACCCACCACCCCTGATCGTAGTCACCGTCGCCGAACGCTTCGATCCAGTGCCAGCGACCATCGATCGGATCGAAGATTTCGACCCAGGTGTGATTGTCGCCGGTGGGCCATTCGGGAATCCCGGCCAGACGGGCGGGAATCCCCGCGGCCCGACAGGCATTGGCCAGCATGATCGACATGCCGGTGCAGCTGGCACAACGCTGGATGATCGTCTGATAGGGACTCTGCTCGTTGGTGAGCCGCCGGTTGGAATCGAACTTGATTCCAAAGGCTCGAAACACCTCGACGTTCAAACGACGAACCGCCTCCCGTTGGGTCGGACTCTCCCAGGCCAGCTCACGAAACCTCGACGTGAAGTCCCGTCGCCAGTCGTCTCGACGCTCATTGATGTGAGCGTGAGGCAGAACGGCATCGAGGAAGATCCTTTCCGAGACCCCACGGCGCCACGGCGAACCTTCAAAGGACTCGTGCGCCAGGGCCACCTGTTCGAGCAGAAAATCCGCGGGTAACTCCCGGGCATCGCGCGGGGGCAGGTTGACGACCAGGTGTTCCATCGATCGTCGATGACGATCCGGCACTCGTTCGAGGGCGTTCAGAAGCGAGTTCGAATTGGATCCCGCATTGCGGAGAACCCGTTGAAGACGAACCCGGGATGCTGGATCAAGCGCATCGATCATCGTCTCGATCCGTTCGTCATCCGGCTTCTCGCTCGTCTTCTCGACTTCCAGCAAGGGCGCCTCGATCACCACCGTCGTCCGGGTACCGGCGGGGAGGGAGCGGAGTCCGGGCAGGAAGACGAGATCATCGAGTACCAACGGATCGGTACCCCCATCCTCCACCACCCGACCCGGTCGTACTCGCTGGCCGAGAATCACACTGGGCGTCGCCACATCCTCGAGATCCTCGAGGACGTGCAGCTTCAGGATCAGCCGATCCCCCTCCCGCCGGACCTCGACCGTCCAGGGGAGATCCGCCGCTCGCAACTCGACCCGCCATGCCGGGTCCCCCAGCAAGGTGAGGGCGTCTCGATCCCAGAGATATCCGGCCACGTCATCGAATCGTTCATCGGTTCGGGGAATGCCGGTCCGGGTCGAAACCTCCTGCCGGAATTCGGGGACCGCACGTTCATCGAAGCCCTCGGTGGATACCTCGGGAAGCCCCGGGAACTCCGACGCGTAACGGCGAACCAGATCCTGCTGCGCCAGCCAGACCGACTCGGCGAGCGTCTGCCTCCCAGGTTCGTCGAGGAACCGTCGATAGACATCCCAACCGCCCGCTCCGTGCCAGGTCGTGGAGCAGTAGCCGACGATCTGCCTCGCGCCCGCCTCTTCGATGAAGCGAAGCGGAAGCACGCCCGCGTCGGGTACGAAGCCGAGCAGGCAACTCCCCGCCCCGAGCATGGCCATCGGACCGGGTGCGGTCATCCTTGTTTCCACCCCGTCCGGGGTTCGAGCTCGAAGCGAGCCGTCCTCGGCGGCGATGACCCGGCCACCGTCGAAGGTGTAGCCGACCATCCATCGTTCTTCGTTGGTACGGCCACTGGTCACCAGCAAGTCCGGCTTCAGCCGCTCGAATTCCGCCGCGAAGTCATCCACGGTCACCGGATCGCCCAGGATCTCCCGCTCCGGCTCGCCGTCGACCCGGGTCACTCGGCGGCCCGCCACCCCCTCGTCGAAATACGTGCTGTCCGCCGCGACCTCGAGGGGTACGGGCGTGTTGGAAAGCATCGACTCGATCAGCAATGGACGCTCGGCCCGAACGACCTCCATCGCGGCGGGCCAGTTGCTGGCGGTGATCAGGCCCCACCGGGCGTCGAGATACGGATCATCATCAAGACGACGAAGCAGTCGATGAATGGTGCCCATTCGGGCCCGGCCGGCTTCATCCGGCATCGCGACCACGCCGACCATTCGAGGGTGGCGGGTGCGAAGTTCGGCAAGGAGTTCGTTCGGGGATTCCTCGAAGACCAGAAGATCGGCGGAATGCTTGGCCGCCAGCGCCCCCGCCACCTGGGACCAACCGTCGGCCTCCCGGCAGCGACGGCTGGTGAGGACCACGTACTCAGGATTCTCGGTCACGGGACCATCAGCCGCGCCCCAGTTCGGGAGGAGCGTTCCGGCGATCATCAACGTCCACCCCGGTGACCATCGGCGTCGTGTCGTTCGCATGGTGCTACGGTAGCCGCCAGCCATGAGTGAACACCTCCATCCTCGCCTTGAACGTCCGAACTTCGAGATCGTGCTCCTCGAGCCTGAGATCCCGAACAACACCGGAAACATCGGCCGAACCGCGGTGGCGACCGGCTGCCGCCTCCACCTCGTGCATCCCCTCGGCTTCGATATCGACGACAAGGCCGTCAAAAGGGCCGGTCTGGACTACTGGAAGCACATCGACCTCCAGGAGCATCCAGATTGGGATTCCTGCGACGCCGCCACCGATGGT
Source organism: uncultured Phycisphaerae bacterium (assembly GCA_913031315.1). Classification (GTDB taxonomy): domain Bacteria; phylum Planctomycetota; class Phycisphaerae; order Phycisphaerales; family SM1A02. Next base: position 6,999 of record CAJWFU010000051.1, read on the forward strand.
CCCGGATGGCTGCTGACGAAACATGCCGACCGAACCATCTGGGACGCGGACTTCAAACCTGGCGATCGTTTGATCTTCGGCAAGGAAAGTGCCGGCGTGGGCGAGGACTTTCGACGCCGATTCTCCGAACGGCACGGCGACGACCGGCTCATCCGGCTGCCGATGATCCCGCATCCCGGGATTCGCAGTCTCAATCTCTCGACCTCCGTGGCGACCGTGGTCTACGAAGGATTGCGCCAGACCCGGTCCAATACCGGCCTCTAGGGACCGAAAATCCGATCCGACGCCCCGTTTCATCGGAAACCGGGAAGACTTCGCAACAACCGCCCCACCACTCGGCGTATCCTTCCCGTGGACGAGCGTGGCGAGGATCCGTTGATCCGCCACTCGGAGTTCGCTGCGCGAACGTCTCCCGAATCGGTTCTGGTTGGAGTGGTTCCCGGTCGATGGTCGGCCGGTGGGACTCGTGTTCGCGCCCCTTGAGGCACCCGGAGTCATCGTGCATGTCGGTTCAGACCTCCACCAACGTCGTCGACCTTCGTTCGACCCCCGCCCGTCGAGCATTCTCGATCACCGAACTTCTGGTGGTGATCGGCATCATCGTGCTCCTGATCGGCATCCTGCTTCCCGCCCTCGGCAAGGTGCGTGAAAAGGCCCGGGTCACGGAAACCTTCTCCTCCATGGAGGAGTTCGCCAAGGCCTGCGACGCCTTCAATCAGCAGTTCGGCTACTACCCCGGAATCGTCCCCGAGGAAGTGCTCGCCAATGACCCGAAGATCACCCCGATGGAGAACGCGGTTCTTCACCTCTCCGGCGGCGCCGTCCGACAGGATGAACTTCCGGTCTTCATCGATGGGGTTCGCTTCGACAACCTGGCGGACATCCAGTTCGAACCCGGCAATCCAGAATCGACGGGGGACGTCATCTCCTTCAACGGCGGCAGTGACCTTGGCATCTTCCGCATCGCGGTGTACGCCCCCGCCGTCGGGGATGGACCGTTCATCCAGGGCAAGAGATACGCCCCGTTCTTCAGTCCCAAGGGACAGGGCTTCCGCCCCGCCACCTACAACCTCGGCGAAGAAGGCACCCTCGGCCAGATCGAGTTCATCCCCACCGTGATGGACTCCTGGGGCCAACCGGTCATGTACGCCCGACGGCTTCGGTCCAACGGACCACTGGTAGGCGATGATGCCAGCCGTTCGCAGTTCTCCTTCGATGCTCAGAGTCGAGGCGTCACCGCCACGTCACTCGGGGACAACGGGCAGGACCAGAACCAGTTCAGCATCCTGAACCAAGCCCAGAATGGCGACACCGGTCAACGCGACACCTTCGCCCAGATCCTCCGAACCCCGTCGATCGGCGCGGCCAAGCAGCCCCAGTCGGGAGCCCCACGGGGCGAATACATCCTGGTCTCCCCCGGCCCTGACGGTGTGTATTTCAACATCGCCGATGGTCCCGGCTCACCCGGCACGCCGGTCATCAACATCGTGGACAACAACAATTACGGCACCCCCACCGTGGTCAAGGGCTACGACGACATCATCGTGGCGGGCGGCGGCTGAGTCTTCGAAAGCCAGAGGAAGTTCCAAATCGAAGCGACCCTCGATCGGAAGATCGAGGGTCGCTTCGATTTCGGTCGTGCAACCGTCGATTGATCACTTGGCTTCGGGCGGTGATGCGGCCTTCGCCTTCGTTGCCGATACGGCGGCCGGATCCACATGACGTTCGGGTTCCAAATCATCCACGAATCGCCAGGCCTGCCTCGTGTCGGTCTCTTGTTTCGGACCGGAGTCCTCAACCGCGTCCCGCTCGGGCCGGCCTCCAGCCCGCTTGGAGTCCTTCGCTCGTCCAAGACGATTGTCGACCCGCAGCTTCTCCTGCTTGACCTGCTCGAGCAGATCTGATTTCTGAGCCGCGTCCAATGATTGCAGGATCGATTCCTTCAACTGGAGGAAGTTGGGGCGAGTCTTCCGGATCGCATTGATTTCAAGCAGAAGCCGAACGCGATTCTCGGGATCCGCGTTGCGATATTCCTTGAGCATCTTCCGGTAGGTGGGATCGACCTCCTCCTTCCAGACGGCGGCTTGATGCCGGTAGGAACGAACCCGCGGCGTGATCGAGTCCTGCTGCGAGCGGCCGACCGAGACATGGCTCAGGGCGGCCAACCATTCCTCACTGCTCACCCCCGCCCTCTGGGGTCGGTCAGCCTCCGATGATTTTCCGGGGGTGACGATCCCGGGACCTTCCGCCGGGGGAGTCGCGGACGCCGCCGTGACCCCCGGGAAGAGAACCG
>CAJWFU010000052.1:0-9285 GCA_913031315.1 uncultured Phycisphaerae bacterium
GAGCCGATCCAATCCTCCAGGTTGTTGGTTCGAGGCATCGGCCCGCCATCGCGGCTGCCAATCGTTCGGATCGCGTCCCGAGCCGCATCAAGCATTCCGGAGGAGATCGAGTTCGCGTTGAACCGCCAGGCGCCGATCTGGTCGCGTTCAAGGGTGATGGCCGGTTCGTCCCCGATGATCGCGGAGAGTTTCTTCGACCGCTCTGCAAACGGTGCGTCACCGGCCCCCGTCCACGGAAGCAGGGTGTAGGCCTTCGGCCCGGCGGCATCCGATTCTGGGGAGAGGGTGGCGAGCGCGCCCTCTTCTCTCCAACCCAGCCAGTTGAGAAGATCCACCAGTTGCTGGATGGTGACGTCACGAACCGTGGTGCTCTTGGGGATCGCGGCTTCTGGAAAGCATTCGATCGCGACCGTCATGTTCGAGGCGCCGTCCGTCGGGATCGCGTCGAGCAGCGTCTTCAGGGTCGCTCGCGGCGATGCGAGGGACTCCGGTGGCGATGTCGGTTCCGCTTTTTCGGCCACCGCCGGCGCTGGGGGAGCGATCGGAGGCATCGCCTGGGCGGCCGGGCTGAACGCCGTCAGCAGGAGCATGGCCACGGCGAGGTGGATGGTCCGACCTGCCCGGCGGATGATGTTTGTGGTCGTGATCATGGGGCCGACAGGGTCCGGTTGCGGGTGTGGGTGGCGTTGAAGACTTCGATCAGGCCTTCGTCATCTTCCGTCACTCCGGCGTGGATCACCTCCTGGCCGACTTCGTTGCGAACCGAGAGCACGCCGCCCCGGCCGCGGGTGGATGATCCGGTGGCGACCGCGATGCCGCCGTCGGCGTCCATCAGGTTCAGGAGGCCACCGGTCGGAGTGGCCGCGAGCGCCGCGAGACGTCCTCCGGGGCCGAAGATCGAAATGGTCGGCGTGGCGGTCCCCGCGGCATCCAGGGTGATGCCCGTCAGGCCTGGTTCGAGTCCGACCACGATCTGGCCCCCGTTCTTCGCACCCCGCATCACGGCGGCAACCCGTTCCTCGCCGTCTCGGACCTCGACTCGGCCGCCGGCGTTGTCCCCGCCGGCGTCGACGTAGGAACGGCCGTCCCGCCCTGCGAGCAGCAGGCGCCCGCCGGTCTGGTCGACACCAAGCACCCCGCAGCGGGCACCATTCAGGTCGGCGATCTCCAGTACTCCGGAACCGTCGTCCCCGGAGCCGACCGCGGCCACGCTGACGCCCGAATCGTTGCGAACCCTCAGGCCCCGGGCGGTGTCGTTTCCGCCGAGGCTGACGATCGCCTTTTCCTCCGCGTTGCGGAAATCGAGCAGGCCGCCGGCGGGGGAAGCGGTCGCTTCCAATCGCAACTTCCCGTCCAAATCATTGATCTGAAGTACGCCGCCGTTCTCTTCGGCGGCGATGGTGACCAGGCTTCGAGTGCCGGCGTCGACCTGGATGGTCGCCCCTTCGATTCGTACCGATTGCCTGCCTCGGCTCGGATTCACTCGGAGGCGTCCACCGGCCTCGGTCGAATCGAGGACGATCGAGTCCTGACCCGGCTTGCCGATCGCGAGCATTCCGCGTCGGCGTTCGGTGGTCATCCGGATCGTCGGCTGGCCCCCCTCGTCCGCGACCGAGACCATCCCGCCGGTTCTTCCCGCGGTGAGGAGGACGGCCGGTGTCTTGGTTTCCGGATTGTTTATTTCGAGTCTGGCGGCCCGCCCGTCGGCGTACATGCCGACGATCTGTCGGCCGCCGCGATCGAACATCGCCAGATCTCCGCCGACCCCGTTCCCACTCAGGCGAACGATGTTTCGTTGTTCGGCGTCCCAGACGTCGAGGCGACCTCCGTGACGGGCGGCGGAGGCCAGCATCACCACGCGATCGCTCTGGTCGAGAATCTCGAGCCGCCGCGTCTGGACGACGTCCAGGACCGACGATCCACGGCCCGCGGCCATCACGCCGAGGACCATCACCACCGCTCCGAGGGCGAGGGCGGTCCGCTCGAATCGTCGGCGTCGGCCTCGTTCCCGGTCGAGCCGGACTTCGAGTGACTGAAGGCGGCGAACAAGATCCTGCTCGCGGACGGAAGATTTCGTGGTCATCGTGATCGCTCCGATAGTGGCGTCTCTCCGCGGTCGGGCGGTGATGAACGCGGCCGGTAGGATACCTCGCAGCGTCACTGGTCCCGGTGGTTTTCGGCCTCGGTCTGAAGGCGACCCGCGGCGAATGAGGACCAGAGACGAACATGATCACGCTCCGTTGAACGTTCAGAGAGGATCCAACCATGGCCAAGGCCCGTCAGCGCACCTCCGTCGCCCCCAGGAAGCCCGCCGAGCGCGAGCCCCTGAGGGTCGGGATCATCGGCACCAAGTTCATGGGCAAGGCCCACGCCAATGCCTGGATGTCGGCCAGTCGATTCTTCGACCTTCCTCGCGCTATTCGGATGCAGGCCGCGAGTGGACGCGACGGCATGGAGACCTGTCGGTTCGCCGAGAACTGGGGGTGGCTCTCCAGCACGACGGATTGGCAGGAACTGGTGGCCGATCCGGAAGTAGATCTGGTGGACGTCTGCACTCCGAATCATCTGCACGCCTCGATGTCCATCGAGGCCCTGGCGGCCGGGAAGCATGTGGCCTGCGAAAAACCGCTGGCTGGAACCATCGACGATGCTCGAACGATGCGTGATGCCGCCCGGAAGGCGAAGCGAAAGGGTGTCCAGACGTTCGTCTGGTTCAACTATCGTCGGGTTCCGGCCCTCGCATTCGCCCACAAACTGATCGCGGAGGGCCGCCTCGGGCGGATCTTCCACGTCCGGGCGAGCTACCTGCAGGACTGGGGGCATCCTGACACGCCTCTGGTGTGGCGATTTGATTCCAAGCAGGCTGGATCCGGCGCTCACGGAGACCTGAACGCCCACATCATCGACCTCGCTCGTTTTCTGACCGGGGACGAAGTCTCGGAAGTCATTGGAGCGGTGGAGGAGACGTTCGTGACTCGACGGGAAATCGTCGGGGACAGCGGCGCGGCGATCAAGGGTTCCCGAGGGAAGGGTTCGAAGAGGCCCCGGACGGGTCGGTCCACGGTCGACGACGCGGTGCTCTTCCTCGCTCGATTCAAGGGTGGAGCGATCGCCAGTTTCGAGGCCAGCCGGGTCGCCACCGGGAATCTCAATCGAAACTCGATCGAGATCAACGGCGAGCACGGGTCGATCAAGTTCGATTTCGAGCGGATGAACGAGCTTCAATGGTGGGATCACACCCTTGATCCGGGACTCCGCGGCTGGAGCCGGATCCTGTGCACCGAAGCCGGGAAGCACCCCTACGTCGAGAACTACTGGCCCGCCGCCCACGGCCTGGGATACGAGCATGGGTTCGTCAGTCAGGTGGCCGATACCGCCCGCATCCTTGGCGGCGAGGCACCCGAGGTGCCGATGCCCGACTTCGCCGATGCCTTCGAGACCCAACGGGTGTTGGAGGCGGCCTTGATCTCCGCCCGTGAGCGAAGCTCGGTAGCGATGTCAAAGGTGAAGTGACCGAAGCTTCGCGGGTTGACGGGCGAAAGCGAAATCGGTCCGGAGATTCACTCCGGCGGCCTTGACGCGCAAAAAATGCCCCAAAAACGCTCGTGGTCACTCATGAGGCCCAAAGGCAGGGATCACCCCTCCGAAAACGCCTGTGGACTTCTGGATTTGGCGGGCCATGGCGGGGGGCGGCGGCATTGCGAGCGGTCGCAAGGCCCCAGCGTCTGCACTCGAGAAGAAAACCGGCTCCCGATTCAGCAGGATCTCTGTCGGAGGCCTTCCGAGTCGGCCGATATTCCAGCGACGGCGCGCCTTTTCTCGCCGGTCATTCACGTCGATCCCCCCCCTTGTTCTGATCCAGAGTGGTTGGCTCAGCCTCGATCACTCGCCCCAGGGAAGTCAGCATGCTCGCCAGTGTCCATTCGTCGGAAGAACCCATTCAAGTCCAGTCACGCCGAATCCGCATCCCGCGATTGATCCGACCGGGTCTCCGGGTCGCGGCGGTCATGGCGGCGATCGGTGGATGTTCGATCGCTTCGTACGGACAGGATCAGTTCGACGGCGAAGGCGATTCGGGATCGGACTTCAACGACGTCCTGAACTGGGACCTCGATGTCTATCCGGGCGATGATTTCGGAGGCCGCTCGATCATCTTCAATCTCCCCGACTCCGACGCGTTCAACATCAACATGAACGTGGACGTCCTGAATCTCGGGGGGCTCGACAACACCGCGAACAATGCGGACATCACCTTCGAGGATGGGGGAGGCTCCTTCCAATTCGCGGTGGGTGCCCTTCTCGACACCGGAAGCGGATCCTTCACCTTCGACATCGGGGCCACGTTTCTCGGCGACGTGACCTTCGACATGTATGTGGATGAGAACAACAGCGGGTCGATGACCTTCAGGGAGGCCGTGGTCTTCGGGGATGCCGGGGCCGGGGGAACCGCGCTCCTCGAGGGAGGATCCGCCCTCTTCACGGGCGACGTCACGGTCGGAGACACGTACGGCTTTGACTTCGATGTCGGCGTGCAGGCCGCCTTCGGCGATGTCACGTTCGAAGGGTCGCATACCTTCACGTTCCTCGACACTTTGGATATCGGAACCGGGGCGACCGCGGTGTTCGGCGGCGACGTGACGTTCATTGACGCGGCGACCCTCACGATCGACGGTGGCGACGCCGACGGGACGGCCACCTTCAGCGGGGCCACCGACTTCGCCGGCGACTTCAATCTGACCATGGACGGCGACCAGACGGTCGCGTTGAACGGTACCTCGACCTTCATCGATGCCGCGACCCTCACGATCGGCGGCGATAGCGCCGGAACGGTCGACTTCGGCGGTGATGCGACCCTCGCGGGCGCCTTCAATCTCGTCGTGAACGGAACCGGGGACCAGACGGTGAACTGGTCGGCGGAAACCGAGTTCGGCGGCGACTTGACGATCGACACCACCGGAGCCGGCGACGCGACCGTGGCCTTCAGCGGATCCCGGTCGTTCCAACTCGCGTCCGGTCTGGACGCGATGGACATCACGGTCACCACCGACGGCAACGACGACGTCTCGATCGCGGGATCCGTGTTCCGCGCCGGGGAATTCAACATCACGGTCGACGATGATTCCGCCCTCACCATGGGTGGTGGCACGCTCTCTGGTGACCCGGGTCTGAAGGTGAACTTCACACTCGGAGATGGCTCGCTGCTCAAGCTGGGAACCGTCGACCCCGCCGGTCCGATCTCGGCGTCGAACGAGTGGGCGATGGAAACCCTGAATGGATCGGGCGCGGTCGAGATCGAAGACAACTTCGATGCCCAGGCCTTCATCCGCAGCGGCGATTTCTCCGGCTCGTTCACCGACGGCCCCGGCGGAGCCGCCGGTGGTGGCGACGGCAAGCTGAGCGTCGCCTGGACGAGGGGCGAATCGACGTTCACCGGCACCGCGAACATCGCGGGTGCGTATCAGGCCCGTAACGAAGCCTTGCACACCGTCGGCAGCGACGGCGTTGCTCGAGCCACCATCACCGGCATCTCCTCCCTCGACGTGATTCAAGGAACGATGTACCTGGAGAGCGGCGACATCACGACGGCGACCGCCGATGTCGACGATCCCGACAGCCTCTTCCTTTCTTCGGGTGCGACGTCCGCCGCGACGCTGGTGCTCCAGAACGATTCCACCCTGACGGCCGACGGGTCGTTCGGAATGAACACCGGATCGGTTCTGCAGGTCGGAGACACTTCTTCCCTCATCGTGACCGGCGACTCCGTGATCGATGGTGACTTCGAAGCCTCCTCCAACGCCTCGGTAGAACTGAACGGCGACTTGACCTCCGGCGGTGGAAGCACCTTGTCGGTCAGTGGTGATTCCACCTTCGTGGTCGGGGGAGCCGCGACCCTGGCGGGTTCCCTGGTGCTGACGGACTCGGCCCAGGCGAGTTTCGACTCCGTCGATTCGGCGGGCACGATCACCTTGTCGGACACCTCTTCGGCCACGGTGATCGGCGCCTTCAATCAGGGTGGTGGCGTCACCACGCTGGAAGCCGGCACGACTCTCAACGCTGATTCCGTGGTGCTTGCGGGTGGAAGCTTCATCTTCAGTGATGATGACCTGAACGATGCGATCCTCGCCACCCTCGACGTGGCCCAGGGAATCGAGGTTCAGGAGAATGCGACCTTGTTCGGCAGCGGCAGCATCGCCATGGCCGGTGGCGACCTCGAATACGCCGGTGTGGTTCGGGCCGGGGTGCTCGGAGCGACCGAGGGGTTGCTGGCCATCGAGACCGGCAATCTCGTCTCGCAGGAGGGCGGTCGACTGGAATTCGGAGTCAACGGTTCGCTGGTCAAGGCGCTTTCGGACACCGTCGGCCAGAGTTCGATGATCGATCTGTCCGGTGAAGCCGACTTCACCAAGAGCGGCACGATCGCGATCGACGTGCAAGGGCCGGACTACATTCCGACCAACCTCAGTTTCACCCTGATCAACGCGGGCAGCTTCAAGTCCGCGGACAACATCGCCCTCGAGGCCCCGGTCTCGGTCACTCGGACCTGGGAGACCGACGTCGCCGGTTCGCGACTCTCGGCCCGATCCGACGCGGAGTACACCAACACGCTGGAGGTTGGAACCAGTCTCTACGACGTGGGTCTCCTCCTCGACGGTTTCATCGACCCCGCGAACGCCGCGCCGACCGGAGCCGAAGGTGAGATCCTCGGGCAACTCGACACGATCCAGACCGCCGCGGCGTATCAGGCGGCCCTCACCGGACTGTCCAATCCGACGGCTCAGATCTCCGCGGTCCAGGTGGCTGCCCTCTCGCAGTATCACGACGTTCTCCGCGGGGAGATCCAGCGGAAGTTCAGCACGGTGGAACGCCGAACTCCGGCGCCCTTCCGCCTTGGCGGACCGATTCGGCTGGCCGGACAGGATGACGTGGCCGGGCGGGCCATCCGCCGGGAGTTGATCGCGGACCCGACCTCGCAGGGATTCGGTGCCTACTTCGGACGCAACCTCACCACCCCGACCGACGGTGACATCATCGGTCTCAACGGTCGCGAGTATGGCGGCCTTGGTGGCTTCGGCTGGGATCTCTCAGACACCTGGACCGCGGGCATCAACCTCGGATATTCCGCCATCATGGGCGACCTCGACGGTGGCTTCGGCAACACCCGGGTCGGGACCCTTCGTGGTGGCGGCTTCGCGACCTACGGTTCGGGCGACGGGTTCTTCGCCGATGTGGCGCTCACCGTCGGGTGGAACCACTTCGACTTCAATCGAAACACCCCGGGTGCGACGTTCGAAGCGGTTGATTCCAACGCGGACGGATTCCAGGTCGACACCTCGTTCGGATTGGGATACCGAGTGCCGCTTTCCAGTGGATTCGCCCTCACCCCGAACGGCTCCTTCCTGTACAGCTACATCAACACTGGAGACATCGACGAAAGCGGGAGCAGCGTGATCGCCCAGTCGATCGATCCGGGTGATCTGAATTCCTTCATCGGGCGAATCGGTGCCGATCTCTCGTGGAGCGCTCTTCCCGGCCTGGTGATCGATGGCCGAGCGGGTTGGCAAGGGAACTTCACCGACAATGGCACCTACGGCGTGTCGCTCACCGCGACCGGAACCCCGCTGCCGGTGGAGGTTCCGAACCAGACGATCAACACGGCCTACTACGGGGTCGGCGTCAACTGGGACGTGGCGGAGCAGATCGATCTGAACCTGCGCTGGGAAGGTCGGGCCGGTGAAGGTCTGTCCAGCCAGATGATCGTCGGTGGCCTGACCTTCAGTTTCTGAACGTCAGGAAACCTCGAAACGAAATTCGAACGCCCGTGTCCCTCCGGACGCGGGCGTTCGTCGTACGGAGAAGAACTGTGGGTGCCTGCCGCGACGTATCGTGACCGCATGGAAGCAACCGCCCAAGGAGCCGAACGACTCGCCGCCCGCCTGGTGGCGATCGGATTCGACGGAAACCGTCCCACGGCCGAGGCCGGCAGACTCATCACTCGAGGCGTGCGATCGGTGATCCTCTTCGCCCGAAACGCAGGGCCCCGGGCGGACGTCACGGCGACGGTGTCGGCGATCAAGAAACTCGCCCCCGACTCCGTACTGGTCTGCGTCGACCAGGAGGGCGGCGAGACGGTTCGTTTCACCGACGGATTCGATCCGCCGCCGTCGATGCGTGAAGTCGGGCTCCGGGGAACGGTGGCCGCGGCGAACGTGGGGGCTCGGCTTGCCGCCGATCTTCGTCCGGTCGGCATCGATCTCGATCTCGCGCCGGTGGTCGACGTGGACAGCAACCCGGCGAATCCGGTGATCGGACCGCGATCGTTCGGCGCGGATCCCGATCAGGTCGCCGCGTGCGGGGCCGCCTTGATCCGTTCCATGCAGTCCGGGGGAATCGCGGCGTGCGCCAAGCATTTCCCCGGTCATGGTGACACCGACCAGGACAGCCATCATGACCTGCCGGTCCTGCGGCATGATTTCGCTCGACTTCGAGACATCGAACTTCCACCTTTCACCGCGGCGATCGAGGCGGGAGTGGCGGCGATCATGACCACGCATGTGGTGTTCGAACATCTTGATCCCGGGGTGCCGGCAACCCTCAGTGCCGCGGTGATCGACGGGATCCTGCGATCCGAGCTCGGGTTCGATGGCGTGGTGATTTCGGATGATCTGGAAATGGCGGCGATCGCGGAACTCCCGGAGATCGACGGCGACCTCGGGGAGGCGGCGGTTCGCTCGATTCTCGCGGGGGTCGACCTGGTGTTGTGCTGCCACGAACCGGCCCGGCAGCATCGAGTCATCGACGCCCTGGCGGGTGCGATCGCCGATGGCCGCATCCCACCATCCCGGGTTGCCCGGTCACACGCCCGACTTGATCGGCTCTTCCGCGACTTCGTCCGCCCGTGATCGGCGCCCAGCAGATGCCGTGGCCATTAGGCTGGCGTTCATGTCACAGCCGTCGACCTTCTGCCGTCCGATTCTCCGATCGGTTCTTCCGCTTCTCGTCCTCGGTGCGATGGGCGCGGCCGGCGTTCCCTTCTCAGGCCCGGCCGGGCCGGGCATCGAACCCCCGGAGGATGGTCTTCTTGATCGGGTGTTGGCGTCGCCTGAGCCCGCGTCGATCGCCGCATGGCATGAACTGCTCGGTTCGAGGCCGCATGTGGCCGGCACCGAAGGCGACAAGGTCGTCATCGCCGCCATCGCGGGCGGGTTCGAAGGCATGGGCCTGGAAACCGAGACCTGGTGGTTCGAACCGTTGCTCGCCCGTCCGATCTCCGCGAGCCTGACGATC
>CAJWFU010000053.1:0-9212 GCA_913031315.1 uncultured Phycisphaerae bacterium
TACGCGATCCAGTTCCAGGAAGAGGGCGCCGACAAGGGACCCCGCGCCGGCCTCGACGAGATCAACGAATCGATCTTCAACCGTCAAGAAGCCAATTCCCTCCGAATCGCCGCGGCGCAGGACGATATTTCCATCCTGACCGTCTCCCCGACCATCGCCCTCATCGGCGCGGAACGGGAAGGTCAGTTGGCGGTCGCCGACGGCGCCCGCGAAGCTCGCCGGGTGGCTGAGGCACGACTCGAAGAATCACGGTCCTACGCCAGTGACGTGCGGCAGGCCCTTGAAAAGATCGGCGAGAACGTCAACCTGCTGCTCCGCGAGTCGGTGCAGCTTGAAACCACCGAGATCCTGCCCCGTCTGGAAGCCGCGATCGGCGACTACGAGGCCGTGGCTTCGTCGGCCCGAACCCTCACCCGCGGCGGTACCCGGGAAGACACGGCGGCCGGATGGCTCACGATCTCCAACGCCCAGTTCAACGCCGGGCGATGCCAGTGGGAGATGGCCTCGGTTCTGGAACGACGTGCCGATGTCCTCGGACGACTGGCCGCCGGTGGCGTCCTGGTGAATCCCCAGGGTGTCCGACAGGATCTGGAATCCGCCGCCAACGGTCGCGATGAACAACTCGCCGCCGCTGAAGCCTCCTTCAAGCAGGCCCTCGAGTCGCTGGGCAACATCGCCGGTGGCGACGCCCAGACCGCGGGAATCCAGCAGTCCATCGAGTCGGCGATCAGTGTGCTCAATGGCGTGCCGACGTCGAAGGAAATGCTCTCCGGCTCCAATGGTTCATCCGGATCATCCGGCTCGAGCAAGGCCTCCGGTTCGACGGCGGCCAGCAGCTCGGGGGGAGGATTCGGAACCCCCGCCCAACTGGCCGCGTTCATGAGCGATCCCAATTCGCAGATGGACCCCGAAGCATTCGACCGACTCCAGAATGCGATGACCGCCACCACCACCGGGGGGAAGTCGATCCAGAGCCTGTTGACCGCCGGCAGCGTGATGCTGCCCTTGTTCGAAGCGCTCTCCGCCAAGTTCGGCTCCGCCGCCGTGAAAGCCAGCATGGACGGGAGCGGCGCCATGGCCAACACTCCCCTGCCCAAGTTCAAGGTGGAGTCCGTCGACAACGACACCGCTCGCCTGGTTTCAACCGATGGATCCCAGAAGCTCAAGGCGACCAAGACTTCGAATGGCTGGAAGATCGACCTGGACGCCACGGTGGCCGAGGATCCTCAGGCGGCCATGATGGCCGAAATGATGGGACCGATGATCGAGCAGATGCTCCAGCCCCTCGGCAAGGCCGTCAACAACCTCGCCGGCCAGGTTCGCGATGGCGAGTTCTCCAGTGTGGAGGAAGCCATGGATGCCTTCCAGGAGATGATGGCCCAGGCGATGCCCAGCGGTTTCGGCGGTTCCAACCGCTGAGCCCCGGGCGGGGGTGAGTCGGGTCAGGCGGAACCGGATTCGAGTCTTTCCATCACCCGCCTCGCGGTGGCCCTCACCATCTCGTCCTCGAGCCGGTCCTCGGAGATCCCTCGGATTCGCTCCAGCAACGCCTGGGCGCCGGGGGCATCAGGACGTTCTCGCAGCCCGTTCCCCGCACAGACCAGCGCGTTCCGCTTCCACATGACCAGGGTCGCCCGCCTCGCCGCGGTTCCCGAGAGGGCTTCCATCGCGCGCTCCTCGTTCCAACCCAGCACCTCGAGAAGATCAAGACCCGCTCGGCGCGGCTCGTACCCGGGATGAACCTCCGCTGGTTCGCGCCTTCGAGCCCGCCGTCCGTGCGGACAGACCTCCTGGCAGATGTCGCAGCCGAACAACCAGTCCCCGGTTCGGGTTTCAAGACTTCCCGCCGCCCCGTCCGCGAGTTCGGGGTCGATCGGTGTTCGGTGCTCGATCGTGGTGTAGGCGAGGCATCGAGTCGCGTCGACCGAAAACGGGGTGATCGCATCGGTCGGACAGGCGTCGATGCAGCGGGTGCACTCCCCACACGGATCTGGCCGACGATAGGGACTCGGGGTCGCGGCGAGAGGCATCGTGGTCACGATCGCTCCCAGCAGCATCCACGATCCGACCCCCGGTTCGATCAAGAGCGAGTGCTTTCCCACCAGCCCCAATCCGGCTCGCATCGCATGCTCGCGTTCGAGCAAGGGTGCGGTATCGACACAGGGCCGAAAATGATGGCCGGGATGGGATTCCCCCAGAGATCTCGCAATCTTCACCAGACGCTTCTTGAGGACCTTGTGATAGTCGCGGCCCCGGGCGTACCGCGCGATCCGCCCCTGCAGCGGGCCCTCGAGATCGACCTGATCCCGGGAACCATCGTGGTAGCGATCCGCGACACAGATGATCGACCGGGCGCCCTCCACGTAGGTTGCGGGATCGAGGCGTTCGTCGAGTCGGTCTTCGAGCCAGGCCATCGAACCATGCCGACCACCGGCGATCCAGGCTCGGATCTCTTCCGAATGTTCGGTCGGCATCGCGTCACAGACGCCCGCCAGCGCAAAGCCCGCCTCACGACACCGATCCAGCACTTCACCGGTCATCGCCTCCGGCGTGACCTCTCGGGGCCGTTCATCACCCGAAGCACCACCGCTCATCGCAGCCCGAGCCTTGCCACGAAGCGACCGGGCGGAACATCGGGGATCAACCCTCCTCGCCCCGTGGCGGCGGCCGCCGCCGCGTAGCCGCTTCGGGTCGCCCCTTCCATGGTCGCCGGCCATCCGGTGTCACACCAGTCCCCGGCCAGGAAGAGATTCGGAACCCCGAGACCTCCCGGTTGTGCGGAAGGCCGCCGAGCATCGATCCCCGGAACCGCACTGAAGGTCGCCCGCTTCTCCTTGATGCTGCGAACCACCACCGGCTCCAGGCCACGCGACGCGGGCATGGCCCAATGCAGATCCGCCACCACTCGGCGACCGATCTCCGCCTCGTCCAAGGCCATCCATTCGTCGGCCGCGCTGATCACCGCGTTCACGTGATGAAGGGTCCTCCCATCTTCCATCACGACCTCGCCCTTGTTGAAGAACCAGTGGGTCTCGCGGCCCGGAAGCACCAGATGGGGATAGTGACGCCGATCATCTCGAAGCACCGGCTGTTCGAACAGCAGATGCACCCCGAGAATCGGGCTGGTTTCGAATTCATCCAATCCCTGAAGACGCGGATCCACCGCGGCCATCGGCTTGGAGACGAGCCGGTCAAGTCGATCCGGGGGGACGGTGCTGATGATCGCCGTCCCATGCTCCAGCCCTCGATCCGTCACCACGCCGCTCGCACGAATGCCGTCGTACGCGATTCCTCGAACGCTGGTCCCCAAGTGAACCGATCCTCCGGCCCGACGAATGATCGCTTCCGCCGGCTTCAAGAGAGATCTGAGATCGCAGGTCGCCAGGCCGACCGTGGCGTGCCACGCGCCGGCGAGAAAACCCTCCTGAAAGACCTGCATGGCATGGTTCGCCGCCACCTTGCGGCACGGAAGATTGCAGGCGCCGACCACCGCGGGTTCCCAGAACCGTTCTCGGGCTCCGGCCGGCTGTCTGGTCTGATCGAGAAACTCCTCGAACGATCGGTCACGCCAGTCTTCCCGTCCTCCGAGTCCCATGCGAATCATCGCCAGCATCGCCTGGCCGATGGCGATCTTGTCATCTATCCGGAGAAAGCGAAGCCGGAGGAACGAGGGACTGAAATGAAGCGGGGCCGGAAGACTCGTGGCCCGCAGCCGTTCCGGACGCCTTGGAGGATTCGCCCACCAGGTTTCGGGATGCCATTCGATGTGGTCGAGAACTTCGAGACGACCATAGAGATCCAGAATGTTCGAGCAACACCCCATCACCACGTGCTGACAGTTGTCAAAGGACAACCCGGTACGGGGATCCTCGAAACTGGTCGCCCGTCCACCGAGTTTCTGCCGGGTCTCCAGGAGAATCGGCGCCCACCCCGCTTCGGCGACTCGAACCGCCGCCGCGATTCCAGCCACCCCACCACCAATGATCAGGACTCTCTTCACGATGCAACCTCGGTTCTGAAATCAAGGGATCGCGCAATCCGTCTCGCCCGCCAGGCGATGCCGGCCTTTCGCCAGGATCCCAATCGAACCCGCCCCCGAACCACTCGTCGAGGATCCGCGGCGATTCGTTCGAGGATGCCTCGGTAGATCTCGCACATCGCCCAACTGGTCGCCCGGCACTCGGGATGAAGGTGGGATTCCAATCCCTGCGACGCGGCGTAGTGCGCTCGGGCGCGGTCCACCTGCTCCAGCATGAAACCACGGCAACGCGGAGGATCCCGCCACGCCAGCAGCGATTCCATGTCAAGCCCGGCGTCTGCCAGTTCATCACTCGGGAGATAGGTGCGACCTCGCTCGAAATCCTCTCGGACGTCCCGGATCACGTTGGTCAACTGCAGCGCAATGCCACGGCCGGCCGCTTTGGAACCGATCTCCGGAGAATCATCGTGCCCCCAGATCTCGATGCAGACCTGCCCGACCGTGGAAGCCACCAGTCGGCAGAAATGCTCCAGCGTGGGCCGATCCGGGCAGGCCGACCAGTCCAGATCGAGCACCTGACCGTCGATCATCTCTTCAAAGGGCGTCACGTCGAGATCATGCCTCGCCACGAGGTCCACGAATGCGGGCCACCACTCCGCCAGACCGGCGGGCGATCCGATGTCCTCTCGAGCGAACACCCCTCGAGAGGAAACGCGAAAGGACTCGAGTGATGCCCGACGTTCAGCGGCCGACGGGCCGGGCTCGTCCGCGATGTCGTCGACCGCCCGCATCCACGCGTACACCGCGTACAAGGCGGAACGCTTCGGCTCGGGAGTCAATCGAAGACCGTAGTAGAAGTTTCGGGCGCGTCGTCGGACGATCTCTCCACAGGACGCGTAGGCCCTTTCGATCGACTCCGTTCGGCCGCCGCGGTCCGTCGGACATGACGGAGACATGTTCATCGCATCGCTCAAGGCTTCACCCCCGGCCCTGCGTCACCGACCGGCCTCGAGGAGACCGATCGACGAGAGACTCGCGTCCGCCACCAAGCCTGCCCCACGATCGAAAGCTTTGCGAACGGAGAGAGGGTCGGACGATGCAGCACCGTCTCACAGTCCCAGTCCTCGACCAGGCGAAGCACCGCCACGCCTCCGGAGGCCAGGGTCTCGACCACCGGTGCCGCCCGAGGGCCGAGTTTGTCGGGAAGATCCGAGCCCGCCTCGAAGAGTGACCAGGTTCGATCCACGCACTTCCTGACCAGTTCACGAGACTCCTGCAGGAAGGTCTCGTCGACCGCCCATCCCTGCGTTGCACTTTCACGAAATCGTCGCTCGAAGTCGTCGATGTCGTTCATCTCACGCGGGAGATAGATGCGGTCCCGATCCAGAAGATCCCGCTGGAGATCCTGCCAGTGATTGGTGAGCTGCAGCGCGGTGCAGATCGCGTCGGAGCCACGGGCGATTTCTTCGGTGATCGGTTCTTCCAGCAGGGCCAGAACCAGACGACCCACCGGGTCCGCGCTGCGTCGGCAATAGTCGATCAACTGATCCCAGGTTTCGTACCGGGTCACCGACTGATCCTGTTCGAACGCAGACACCAGATCGAGGAACGGTTCCCGAGGCAGATCGAAACGCCGGATCGTCGGTCCCAGCGCGCGAAAGACCCAGTGACGAGGTTCGCCCGCCCAGGCGCGATCGATCTCGCACCGCCACCAGTCAAGCAGGGCGAGGGCCCGATCGGAGTCGCCGATCTCGTCACCAAGATCGTCCGCGGTCCGACAGAACGCATACACCGCC
Source organism: uncultured Phycisphaerae bacterium (assembly GCA_913031315.1). GTDB lineage: Bacteria > Planctomycetota > Phycisphaerae > Phycisphaerales > SM1A02. The sequence goes on from CAJWFU010000053.1 coordinate 5,776, forward strand.
GCGAAATCGTCCTGGACATCCTCGGGGACCAGTCGAGTCAGGACCGAGAAATTCTCTCGATGGGAGCGGGTGAGCTTCCGGGCCAGGACACGAGCATCCTCCACCGACATCTCGGTGGCCTCGTCGGGCACATCCGGTCCGAAGCGGACCAGATCTTCTAGGATTCGGGCTTGTGACATGGTTCAATCGCCGCCGATCGCGGGTTCCGGAGTGTATCCCCCCCGGCCCGAGAACATCGTCCCGCCCGGTCCCGGAGAGTTGATCGCGGGAATGTCAGCGGCTGGTGCTACCATCCACTCCCGATCGGTGATCCGTTCGGATGCCGTTCGGCCCCCCGTCCTCTGGAAACCGGTCTCCGGATGAAGATCATTCTCGCCAACCCCCGCGGCTTCTGCGCCGGTGTCAACATGGCGATCGACGTCGTCGACCAGTTGCTGGACATCTGCCCGGACGAGACGATCTGCGTCTACCACGACATCGTTCACAATCATCACGTGGTTGCTCGCTTCCGCGAGCAGGGAGTGATCTTCGTCGAAGACATTGCAGACGTCCCGAATGACGCCATCGTGGTCTTCAGCGCCCACGGGGTGAGTCCCGTGATTCGCAAGCAGGCCGCGGAACGCGGATTGACCGCGGTCGATGCCAGCTGCCCCCTGGTGACCAAGGTGCACGCCCAGGCGATCCGATATTCCCGAAAAGGATGGCAGATCCTCTTGATCGGACACGCCGATCATCAAGAGGTCATCGGAACCCGCGGAGAGGCACCCGAGTCCATTCAGATCGTGGAGACTCCCGCCGACATTCCGAATCTTCAGATCGACGATCCGGAGAAGGTCGTCTACCTGACCCAGACCACGCTCTCGACCGACGACGCCAACATCATCATCGCGGCTCTGAAGACGGCGATACCCACGCTCAAGGCTCCGCCGAGCGAATGCATCTGTTACGCCACGACCAACCGCCAGAAAGCCGTCCGAGCGATCGCGCCCGACTGCAGCCTGGTTCTGGTGGTGGGCAGCCACAACAGCTCCAACAGCGTTCGTCTCACGGAGATCGCCGAAAACGTCGGTACGCCCGCGAAACTGATCGATGATCTCACGGAACTCGACCCGACGTGGTTCGAAAACATCGAGACCGTGATGGTCACCGCCGGAGCCAGTGCTCCCGACGATCTGGTGAACGACCTGGTGCTCCACCTGGTCGATGTTCACGGCGGTGAAGTCGAGCAACGAGACATCGATCGAGAAACCATCGAATTCGGGCTTCCCGGGTCCCTGAAATCGGTGATGCGAGACCATGGCGTGGATCCCTCCGGGCGAAGAATGCTTTTCGATCGAGCCGGTGATCTCGACAAGATGCTCGACGCACACGGCATTCCTCACCGGACCGTCGACCTCACCATCGGCGCCTCCGATTGATGAACTCTGTCACCAAAGGCGTGTTTGATCTTGATCCCGACGACTTCCGGTCGTGGGCGATCGATCGCGGCCTGCCCAAGTATTTCGGAGATCAAGTCCTTCGCTGGGTCTACCAGCGAGGAATCCTCGATCCGTCGGAGATGAGCGATCTTTCCAAGCTCGGACGCGAAAAGCTCCGGGACGAGATGCGATTCGGAGATGCGGTCCCCATCGCGGACCACCTCGCATCGGACGGAACCCGCAAACTCCTCGTCGGCTGGCCGGACGACCCCCCCACGAATCCGGCGGACGCAGACCCACTGGCCGTTCTGCCGGACGTGCCGTCGAAGCAGACCGAGTGCGTGATGATCCCTTCGGAGGATCGACGAACCGCCTGCATCTCCAGCCAGGTCGGATGCCCCGTGGGATGTCGATTCTGCGCCAGCGGCCTCGGTGGCCTCGAGGGCAATCTGACTCGCGGCCGGATCGTGGAACAAGCCTGGCGACTCGGCCGCCTCCCCGGCGTGGGCCGAATCACCAACATCGTCTTCATGGGCATGGGCGAGCCGCTTGCGAACTATCAGGCGGTGACCAGTGCCATCCGGACCCTCAACGCTCCCTGGGGACTCGGGATCTCGGCCCGGCGGATCACGGTCTCCACCGTGGGACTTCCAGCCGCGATCCGAAGATTCGCGAGTTTCGACATTCCAGTGACCCTGGCGTTGAGCCTTCATGCCCCCAACGATGATCTCCGCCGGGAGATCATCCCGTGGGCCGAATACTCCACCGTTCCCGAACTCCTCGACGCCTGCCGCGAATACTTCGATCACTCCGGCCGTGAGATCACGCTGGAATACATCCTGCTCGGAGGCCTCAACGACGGCCTCGCGGAAGCGAAGGAACTCGCCGTGCATGCGAAGAAGCTTCGCTGCAACATCAACCTGATTCGCTACAACGAGGTCGCGGGACTTCCATTCCGCCGTCCCGCGGGCGAAGACGTCCACCGTTTCCAGCAGGAACTCCGGCGGCGAGGAATCAACGTTCACATTCGAGCCAGCCGAGGCCGGGACATCGCCGCGGCTTGCGGCCAACTCCGGCACGAGCAACGCCAGCGGCCCGCCTGAACCTCATCCCCCGAGATCGGAGACGGTTGGGACGTCAGGAAGTTCCGGGCTCGAAGGTCGAGATCGGAGCCTCGTGCAGACGGCCTTCGATCGCCAACGCTTCCCACTCCTTCAATCGATCAGCCCATTGGCGGTAGAGCACCGGATCCGTTGAATCCGAACCGGCGAGGGAAATGGCCCGTTCGATCGCCGTTCGTCGGCGGCGGAACTTCCGATCTCCGTGACGGAACATCGGTACCTGCCTTCCGACCCGCGCCATGAACGCCAGCACCGAGACCGGAACCGGAATTTCCAGGCGGAAGTGTCGTTCGAACGAGATCAGGTCGATCCGCGCCACCAAGGCCCGCTCGACCCGGTCTCCACGCGCCCGGCGAATGCTGAACCGGCGATGCAGCTGGCGCCGATGATCGAGGGAAGTCGCGGCGATCGCGTACGCCACGAGATCCCGCGGAAGCATCGCCTCACCGAGCAGCAACACCGCATGCCGCGTCAGCTCTCGTCCCGTGTCTCCACGATCCGCCGCATGCAATCGAACCAGACGCCCGACATATTCATCCACGAGGGTGAGCCCACCCCGGCGATGGAGGCGACCGATGGCGAGCAGAAGATCATCGAGGGCCGCTCGACCGGGCTCGGTCTCCGCAAGTCCCGGAAGGGCGTCGATCGCCCGGCCGATCCGCTCATCGAGGGAGCGAGCGGAGGACCGCCCCCGCCGAAGCCGGCCGGCCAGGACGAGTTCACGGCGCCGACGGTCGATCGCCTCCAGCCCGGGCGTCAGCAGCCGCGGAGACACGGAACGGACCGCAAGGGTTCGGCCGAACCGGAAGGCCTCTCCCGATCGTCCGAAGCCGTCACGTTCGACCTCCGCGATCGCGACCTGCATCGCGTCGATCGTGACCGGAACCAGTCCGAGTTG
>CAJWFU010000054.1:0-9188 GCA_913031315.1 uncultured Phycisphaerae bacterium
AGGACATCGAGAACATGATGACCCGCGGAGTCGACGGACTCGTCATCCTCTGCACCGAGAGCGCCCCCCTCACCCCGATCGCCAAGCAGGCGCACGAGAAGGGCATCCTCATCGTGAACGTCGACCGCGGATTCCTCGAGCCCGTGGCCGACATCTTCCTGGAAGGCGACAACGCGTCCTTCGGACGCAAGAGCGCCGAGTTCATGGTCGACCGGCTCGGCGGCCAGGGCAACGTGGTCATTCTCGAAGGCATTCCCTGCACCGTGAACACCGCCCGGGTGGAAGCGGCCAAGGAAGTGTTCGCGATGCATCCCGGGATCCAGATCGTCGGACAGGATTCCGGCATGTGGAATCGTGCGACCGCCCTCGATGTGATGCAGAACATCCTGGTCAAGGCCCCGAAGATCGACGCGGTCTGGGCGAGCGACGACGACATGGCCCTCGGGGCCGAACAGGCGATCGTCGAAGCCGGTCGTGAAAAGGAAATGTGGATCCTCGGCGGAGCCGGCATGAAGGACATCGTCAAACGAGTCATGGATCAGGACCCGATGTTCCCCGCGGACATCACCTATCCCCCCTCGATGATCGCAACCGGCATCCAGCTCGCGACCAGCGTCCTCGCCGACGGCGACCGCAAGAAGGTGATGCAGTTCATGCCCCAGCACCTCATGATCGACGTCGAACTGATCCTGCCCGAGAACGCCGAGAAGTACTACTTCCCCGACAGCGTCTTCTGATCGACGTCCGGCCTCGGCCGACCTCCGATGACGACGGATATCGACGCGACCCGGTCCCGGAACACCTCCGGAACCGGGTCGTGCTCGTTTTCGGGGCCGGGCTGCTACATTCAGGGCCCATGGCGAAGTACGGCGGCATCCTCCAGAACAAGTTCAAGCGGCCGAAGATCCGGCCCGCCCGGAACTGGATCGATGGGTTCCTGGATCTCGCCACCCTTCTTCTCGTGCTCTTCGCGATCGGCTGTGCACTCTGGAACTATCCGTCGCTTCCCGCGACGATCCCCACGAAGTTCGACGCCGCCGGGAAGGTCGTCTCGACCGGGCCGGTGGCCATGATCTTCCTGATGCCCGCGATCGCCCTGGTGATCTGCATCGTCCTCCGCGCGATCCAGCACTGGCCGTGGCTCTCGAACACCATCGTCGAGATCACCGAGGAGAACGCCGAAGTGCAGTACCGGCTGATCAACCGCCTGCTCGGCTGGTGCGGCGTGCTGATCGGCGGACTCTTCCTGTTCATCGAGATCTCGATCCTGCAGGGCGCCCTCACCGGTACGTCCGGCTCGGCCGGCGCGATCGTGGGCTTCGCCACGCTGCCCTGGCTTCCACTGCTGGGGTGGTACTTCTGGGCCTCGTTCAAGGCGGCGTGAAACGCCGCCCGAGAGACGATGCGGGGGCCGTCCACGAACCGGAACCTCGATTTCAACCAGGCTGGCGCGATGGTCAGGCGAGCGTCGACGCCTTGCCCGCCGAGCCCACGAAAACCAAGCGACCCGAAGGGTTGCCACAGCGTTCTAGAACTGGTCGAGGAAGCGAACGTCGTTCTCGTAGAGCCAGCGAATGTCGCTGATCCCGTACTTCCGCATCGCGACGCGTTCGATGCCGAGCCCGAATGCGAAGCCGGTGAATTCCTCGGGATCGACGTTCACCGATTCGAGGACGTTGGGATCGACCATGCCGCAGCCACCGATCTCCACCCACTGCCATTCGCCCTTGATCTTCATCTTCATGTCCACCTCGGCACTGGGCTCGGTGAACGGGAAGAAGCTGGGTCGCATCCGGACCTCCGCTTCGGGACCGAAGTAGGCACGGGCGAACTGGAAGAGCGTGGTCTTGAGATCGACCATCGTGATCCCACGGTCGACGCAGAGACCTTCGACCTGGTGGAACATCGAATAGTGGGTCGCATCATGGGTGTCAGGTCGGTAGACCCGACCGCACGCGATGATCCGGACCGGAGGCTTTTCGTTTTCGAGGGTGCGAATCTGCACGGTCGAAGTCTGGGTGCGGAGCAGGGTCCGACTTCCCTCCTGCTCGCCCATGTAGAAGTTGTCGATCGGATCGCGGGCCGGATGGCCGGCGGGAATGTTGAGGGCGGTGAAGTTGTGCCACTCGTCCTCGACCTCGGGGCCGGCTGCGGTGGTGAACCCCATGCGTCCGAAGATCTCCACGATCTCGTCGATCGTCCGACTGAGAACATGGCGCCTTCCCTCGGGAAGAACCGTGCCAGGCTGGGTGACATCCACCGAAGGACCGGGCGTCGGCCCTCCAGCGAGTTCGCCCTCTCGGGCTTCGAATCCAGACTCCAGAGCGACCTTCAACTCGTTGAGTCGCTTTCCAACTGCAGGTTTCTCCTCGCGGGAGACGTCCTTCAGCCGGGGCATCATGCCCTTCAGGCGACCTTTGGAGCCGAGGTAGGCGATCCGCCAGGCCTCGAGGGCGGCGGCGTCGGTGGTCGCCGCGAGATCGGCGAGGGCGGTGTTCTGAAGTTCTTCAAGATCAGCGAGCATGGCGAGGAGTGTAATCGGCTCACCGGGGTGCGGGCTCCTCTTCACTCATTCCAAGTCACGGTTTCCGTGGGTTCGCCGACGTGACGGTGACCGGGGATTGCTCCAGTCGCTCATGCCGATCGGTTCTCACCCCGACGAACCATCTTGAAAGACGGCCTTCGCCCAAAAACGAGTCAGGCCCCGATCCCGGGGGATCGAGGCCTGGTTGAACTCGTTGAGATCGGTGCCGATCAGGCTTCGTCGCCAGCCTTTTCCTCACCCGCGGCTTCATCGGCCGGAGCTTCGGGGGCCGGGGCTTCTTCAGCCACCGCGGCGGTGGCGAAGGACTTGGCAAGCTCGGCCGCGTACGCGGTTCGCTTGTCAGCCTGCTTGCGACGGCTGCTGGTGCCGCCACCCACTTGGGGACCTTCTTCACGTCCCACCAACTGCAGCAGCACCAGATCCGTGCCGTCGCCAAGCCGATGCTTGTCGAGCTTGACGATACGGGTGTAGCCACCGTCGCGACCTTCGAACATCGGCGCGACCTTTTCGAGCAGGTGCTCGACCAGTCGGGGAGACTTCTTGAGGTCTCCATAGCGGTTCCGCTTGATGTCGCCATCACCCGGGACTTCGAAGAAGGCCTCGGCCTTCCTTTCGTCCGGGACCTGGGGATCATCCGCCCAGGCGAAGATGTTGCGGTCGTTGATCTTCCGCTCCAACTGACGCCGGGTGTGAAGAGACTTGTCCTTCGCGAGCGTGATGAGCTTCTCAGCGAAGCCTTGAACCAGCTTCGCCTTGGGCATCGTGGTCTCGATCTGGCCGTGCTCGAACAACCCGGCGGCGAGATTCCGCATCATCGCGGTGCGATGGGCGGAGGTCCGGTTGAGCTGCTTGCCGTAGATGCGGTGACGCATGCTTGAATCCTTGGACCACGGGTCCGGAGGGGGTTTGAAATCGAATCAGGTCCCGGCGGGCTCGCCCCGCGGAGACGGAAAACCTGGTCAGTTGACTACGTCGCTGCGACGAAACGCTTCCGGAACCGGCATGCCAAGCGCGAGATCGAGCTCTTCGAGCTTCTTTTCGATCTCACGAAGGGACGTACGGCCGAATGCCCGGAGGGTGAGGAGTTCATCCTCTGACTTCTGCACCAGTTCGGAAACGGTGCGGATCTGGGCGGATTCCAGACAGTTGTTGGACCGCACCGAAAGATCCAGGTCCGAGATGGACTGCTGAAGCTTGCGGTAGATCTCCATGTCTTCTTCCGTGGCCTTGACGACCTCGGTCGAGACGATGTCATCACCCGCATCGTCGTACATGACGAAGGGGTTGAGGTGCTTGCGAAGGATCTTCGCGCCCTCGATCATCGCCATCTCGGGAGAACGGGTGCCGTCCGTCCAGATGTCGAGAACCAGCTTGTCGTAATCGGTTCGCTGTCCGACGCGAGCGGACTCGGTGCGGAATCGGACCCGGGTGACGGGAGAGAAGATGGCGTCGATCGGAATCTCGCCGATGACCTGCTCTTCGCTGGTCTCGTAGTACTCGCTGGCCGGGCGGTAGCCTCGACCCTGCTCGACCGTGAGCGTGGCTTCGAAGTCACGATCGGCGGTGAGCGTCGCGATGACGAGCTCGGGGTTGTGAATGGTCACCGAAGAATCGCACTCGAGAAGTTCCGCGGTGATGTCACCGAGGCCTTCGGCCGAGAGCTTCATTTCGACGGGGCCGTCCCCGTGCATGCTGACCACCAGGTTCTTGATGTTCAGGAGGATGTCCGTCACGTCCTGAAGGACGCCGTCCATCGTCTCGAACGGGTGCGAAACACCCTGAATACTGACCTTGGTGACCGCAGCGCCCTCGATGCTCGAGAGCAGAATGCGACGGAGGCTGTTGCCGACCGTGGTACCGAAGCCGCGCACGAAAGGCTCGGCCGTGAAGCGTCCGAACGTGTCGGTGGCGCTCTTCGGGTCCTTTTCGACGCGAGCGGGAAGTTCCAGTCCTCTCCAGCGAACCTGCATGACTCTATTCCGTGTTCCGGCGGTGTTCTTGAACGAAGGCTCGCGTGTTCCCGGATCACGACCGTCCCCCGCCGGGGTGGATGGTCGTGCCCATGCGGTGACGCGGGCAACGAAACGAATTGACTAGACGCGGCGACGCTTGGGCGGGCGGCATCCATTGAACGGGATCGGTGTGTGATCCTCGATCGCAGTGATCTTGAGTCCGGCCGCCTGGAGGGCGGTGACCGCGGATTCACGACCCGGGCCAGGGCCCTTCACGTGCACCTCGAGCTCCCGCATTCCCATGCGACGGACCTTGCCGCCACACTTCTCGCTGGCCCGACTGGCCGCGAACGGGGTCGACTTCCTGGACCCCTTGAAGCCGACGGTGCCGGCGGAGTCCGCGGCGAGGGTCTCGCCGTTGAGGTCGGTGATGGTGACGAGGGTGTTGTTGAAGGTCGCCTTGATGTGGGCGACACCCTTGACCACGTTGCGACGAATCTTCTTCTTACTGGCCATGACTTCGAACCTCTAAACGGTGCCGGACGCTGAAGTGCGTTCCGGGATGTGTTTCCTGTGAATCGATCATCCGGCTTTGAACACCGGTCCCACGAGCAGCGGCTCGCCGATTGCGGCCGTGCGGGCGTCGGCGGACGCCGGACGGACGATCAGCCCTTGATGCCCTTCTTACCGGCAACGGTCTTCCTGCGACCCTTCCTCGTACGAGCATTGCAGCGAGTTCGCTGCCCTCGAACGGGGAGGCCACGGCGATGGCGATCACCGCGATAGGCCCGAATGTCCTTGAGTCGCTGGACGTCCTGGGACGTCTGGCGCCGAAGGGCACCTTCGACCACGTAGTTCGTGTCGAGGAGGGCATTGATGGACGAGAGTTCCTGATCGTTCAGCTCACTGGCCTTACGATCGGGATCAATTCCCGACTGCTCGCAGATCTCGGCGGCGAACTTGGGTCCGATGCCATAGATGTACTGCAGGGAGTAGAGAATCTTCTTGCGTTCGGGGATGTCGACGCCGGCGAGACGAGGCATGCGCGTGCTCCAGATCGGACGAGGGGGTTCAGCCCTGCCGCTGCTTCAGACGAGGGTTCTTCTTATTGATCACAAACCGCTTTCCCTTGCGGATCACGATCTGGCAGTCCTTGGTGCGTCGCTTGATACTGCTGCGGACCTTCATGGGAATCACCTGCGGTTAGGGGTCAGTGACGGTACGTGATACGACCCTTGGTCAGGTCGTAGGGGCTTAATTCGACGGTCACCCGGTCTCCGGGGAGGATACGAATGAAAAACTTTCGCATCTTTCCGCTGACGTAGGCGAGGAGTTCCTGCCCATTCTCAAGACGCACTTTGAAACGTGCGTCGGGCAGAGCTTCGACGACTTCTGCGTCGAGAGTGATCTTGTCCTCCTTGGCCATCCGGTCTCCGGTCGTGTTCGGGTGGTGTCATGTACTGCGTGATCTGTCCAACGAGGAAGGATCGAGGGGGTCAATCGACGAGGACGGCCGTGATACGGGCGGCCTCGTCGGAGATATCTGTTCTGGCGTCGAATCCGGTCAGGATACGACTTCCACGACGATCCACCACGATGGTGTGCTCGGCGTGAGCGGCGACGGCGCCGTCAAGGGTCCGAACGGACCAGCCGTCGGGATCGAGGATGACGGGAACACCACTGGCGGTCCCATCAAATCGGGTGGCAGGACCTGAAATCGGTCCCGTTTCGACCAGGGTGGGCTCGATGGCGAGCACCATGCCGGGTCGGAGCGTGAAGTCTTCTCGGCCCAGAAGGCCCGCGGTGAGCTGCGAAGGGACGACCGGAGCTTCGTGGAGGTCCTCCCCCACGCCATGCCCCGTGAACCCTTCGACCAGACCATAGCCGGAACCGAGCGCCATGTCTTGCATGGATCCGGCAATCGTGCTCCAACGGATGCCCGGTCGAACCAGGTCGATGGCCGTTTCGAGCAATTCGTTCATCGCCACGAGCAGGCGGGCCTTGGCCTCACTGATGCGGCCGACCGGAGCCGTGATCGCAGCGTCTGCGCACCAACCCTCGAATCGGGCGGCGACGTCGATGGAGACGATCTCACCCCCCGAGAGGACTTGTTCGCCTGGAACCCCGTGAAGAATCACGTCGTCGACGCTGACGCAGGCGGCCGCGGGGAAATCCCGGGCGGATTCAAGTTCGGGATCCGGCTTGGCGCCCAGCGAGAGGGGATCAGCCCCTTCCGACCGAAGCGTTGCTTCCACGGCGTCCGCGATGGAAGCCGTGGTCCCACCCACCACGCAGGCATTCCTGCCGGCCTCAAGTGCGAGGGCCACGATCCGACCGGTCCGTCCGATCGCCGCGATCTCCTCCGACGATCGCATTGCGATCGACGTACCTCTCCCGTCGGTCGCGAAGCGACCGGATCGGGGGACGGGATGGAGATTCGAGTGGATCATGGAGTTCAATGGTTCGGAAAGATCAACCGCGGCGGCTCTTCACCCGGGCCCCACCCTTGCCGTCACCGGAAAGGAAGCCCGCATAATTTCGCATCAGGAGATTGGCTTCGATGCGTTGGATGATGTCGAGACCGACGCTGACCACGATGAGGAGGCCCGTTCCACCCAGGAAGCTCGCCACGAAGAACGGAATATCGAGCCACTCCGCGACCATGGTCGGGATGATCGCGATGATCGCCAGGAATCCGGCACCTACGTAGGTGATTCGCTCCATGACCGTCTCGAGGTAGTCCGCGGTTCGAGGTCCGGGGCGGATGCCCGGGATGAACGATCCGTACTGCTTCAACTGCTTGCTCATGTCGTCCGGCGAGAACTGCACCGTCGTCCAGAAGTAGCTGAAGAAGTAGATCATCGCAATCTCGACCACGATGTACGGGTACTGGCCGATCTGCGAGTTTTCAGCCAGGAAGTTGGTGATCGTGGTCCACCATTCGGCGGAGCCCCCCTGCTCGGCCCGGGTATGGAGCCACCCGAAGATCGAGGACGGGAAGATCATCAACGAACTGGCGAAGATGATCGGCATCACGCCGGCGTGGTTGATTCGGAGGGGCAGGTAGTGACGCTGTCCACCGACGACCTTGCGGCCACGAGTGTGCTTCGCCTGCTGAATCGGAATACGTCGTTGGGCCACCGTGATGAGGATCGCCCCGGCCGTCACGAACACGAAGGACGCGGTGAGGAAGATCACCGAAAGCGGACCGATCTTGCCGGTATCCCCCTGCTGGCTCGCATCGAAGTTCTCAACCACCCAGAACACGGCGTTGGGAAGCTGGGCCAGGATGCCGGCGGTGAGGATCACCGAGACGCCATTGCCGATGCCGTACTTGTCGATCTGCTCGCCAAGCCACATCAAGAACAATGATCCGGCGGTCAAAGCGGCGATGCCCGCCGCAAAGAACACCAGCATCTGGGAGCCACCAAGAAACTGTGGCTGAACCAGATTGTTGGTTCTCAGATAGGAAAGCCACATCATTCCCTGCACGATGCAGAGACCGACGGTGGTGTACCTCGTCCATTCCGTGATCTTCTGCTGTCCACTCGCGCCTTCCTTCTTGAGCTCCTGAAGCCCCGGAAGCACGGAATTGAGCAGTTGGAAGATGATCGACGCCGTGATGTACGGCATGATCCCCAAACCGAAGATCGTCGACTGACTCAATGAGCCGCCGGAGAAGATCGATGCGAATTGGACGATTCGGCCGAAACCAGTGGCGTCCTGGGAGGCCGTCCGCGCCGCTTCCGCAACCTGAGCCTGATCGACACCGACGAGCGGCACCCAGAACCCGATGCGGTAGATCACCAGCATGCCCAAGGTGAAGAACACCTTGTTACGCAGGTCGGGGATCCGGAAGATGTTCACGAAGCCGTTGAGCATTCCGTGTGAACTTTCCTCTCGCCGACCCCAATGCAGGGTGCGGCGTCTTTGGACGAGATCACGGTCACATGACCGGGACCATGAAAAGAAGGCTGCGGATCAGCCCTCGACGACGGTGCCTCCGGCAGCCTCGATCTTCTGCTTCGCAGAAGCAGAGAACTTGGCGGCCTTGACCTCGAGCTTCTTGCCGAGCTCGCCCTCGCCGAGAACCTTCAGCGGAAGCTTGGTGTCTCGGATGATGCCGAGCTTCGCGAGCACCGCGGAGTCGACCGTCTCACCCGCCTCGAAGCGTTCCTCAAGCACCTTCACGTTGATCACGTGATAGTGGGTGCGGAAGAGCGCGTTCGAGAAGCCCCGCTTGGGGAATCGTTGGTAGAACTGCTTGCCGCCGGCGTCGTAGCCAGGCCGGCGTGAATAGCCGGAACGACTCTTCATGCCCTTGTGGCCGCGGCCAGAGGTGCCACCGGTTCCGCTGGCTTCGCCGCGACCGATTCGCTTTCGCTTCTTGTGGGCACCGACCTTGGCGGTGATGTCGTGGATCATCATGGCTCGGGTACTCCCTGCCGTACCACGCCGACAATTCGACGCGGAGTGTTTCGTGTGTTCGGATCAGCCGGTGGACTCGCCACCGGCTCCCTCAGTTGGTGTTGCGGCCGGAGCTTCGGTCGGAGCCGGAGCGGGTGCACCCTGCGGGGCACCACCACTACGACCACCACCACCACCTCGTCGGCCACCACCACCACCGCCGCCACCGCCGCCGCGGCGTCCGCCGCGACGTCGATCTTCACCGACGGGGTTGACGGGAGCCC
>CAJWFU010000055.1:0-9044 GCA_913031315.1 uncultured Phycisphaerae bacterium
ACACGATCTTCGCGGAGGGGCAGCGGAAGTACATGGAGTCACTCTCCGCCTACGCTCGCCAGTTCCTCGACCAGATGCGGAAGCCGGACCTGGAATCGATCGAGGGCCTCCCCCCCACGATCGCCATCGAGCAGCGTGGCGGTGGTCACACCCCCCGATCCACGGTCGCCACCACCACCGAGATCTACGACTACCTCCGCCTCTTGTTCGCCCGAGCCGGCCGTCCGACCTGCTGGCACCGGGATGCCCGGGGCCGGATCTGCGGCAATCCGATCACCGCGACCAATCCGACCCAGATCGTGGAAGTCCTTCTGGACCGCTTCGATGGTCGGCGGGCGATGGTCTGCGGTTCGGTCATTCGTGGTCGCAAGGGATTCCACAAGGAGGTAGCCGAGGGGCTTCAGAAGCAGGGCTTCGTCCGAGCAAGGATCAACGGAACCGTCGTCGATCTCCGCGACGTCCTGAAAGAGGGTGGCGAGAACCCGCTGGAACTCGGCCGCTACGAGATGCACGACATCGAGGCGGTGGTCGACCGCGTGAAAATAGATGCCAATGGACGCCAACGACTCGCCGAAAGCGTGGAGACCGCGTTCAAGATCGGTTCCGGCTCGCTCCTCATGCTGGTCGAGGACTCCGATGCCGACGGAGGGTGGTCCGAACACCGATACAGCGAGCATTTCGCCTGTCCCGACCACCCCGAGCATGCGCTCGAGGATCTCGCCCCCCGGCTGTTCTCGTTCAATTCACCGCATGGAGCCTGTCCGGATTGTGCCGGTCTCGGCACCGTGAACGAGTTCGACGAGGCCCTGGTGATCGCGGATCCATCGAAGTCGCTCAAGGAGGGTGCGATCGAGCCGTGGCGGAAGAACGGCAAGCGGATGAACATCTACTACGGTCGCCTGCTCCGCAAGTTCTGCGAGACGTTCAAGGTCTCGCAGACCGAGCCGGTATCCGAGATGCCCAAGGAATCCTGGCGGGCCCTCATGGACGGCTGCACCATCGCAGGCCGCCCCTTTGAAGGCGTCCTGCCGAATCTTCGTCGACGATACGAGACCAGTGAAAGCGAGTTCGTCCGAGAGAAGCTCCACGGGTACATGACGGCCGCCAAATGTCCGTCATGCCACGGCGCCCGGCTTCGACCCGCGGCCCTCGCGGTGAAGATCGACGGCGCCGAGGGACCTCTCGACATCAGCGAAGTCGTCGGACTCACGATCGAACGGGCGGCCATCTTCTTCGAGGGGCTCCAACTCGATGCCGAGGGCCAGGCGATCGCCGCGCCCATCCTTCGGGAGGTTCGGTCCCGACTCGGCTTCCTCCAGTCCGTCGGCCTGAACTATCTGACCCTCGACCGCTCCAGCGGCACCCTCTCCGGCGGCGAAGCCCAACGAATCCGACTGGCCACCCAGGTCGGCTCCGGACTGGTCGGCGTCTGTTACGTGCTCGACGAGCCGACCATCGGGCTCCACCAACGGGACAACGACCGCCTCATCTCGACCCTCCGGCACCTGGCCGACATCGGCAACACCGTCCTGGTGGTGGAGCACGACGAAGATGTGATCCGATCCGCCGATCATGTCGTGGACATCGGCCCCGGCCCCGGCCGCCACGGCGGCGAAGTGGTCGCCCAGGGGACGCCCGAAGAAGTGGCCGCCCACCCCGACTCCCTCACCGGGATGTACCTCTCGGGGCGACGAAGGATCGAACCGCCGGCGGAACGTCGCAACCTCGATCCCCAGACGTCGATCGTGGTGAAGGGTGCGGCGGCGAACAACCTGAAAGGCATCGACGCGACCATTCCCCTGGGTGGGATCGTCTGCGTGACCGGCGTCTCCGGGAGCGGCAAGAGTTCGCTGGTGAACGAAGTACTCCTGAAGTCCGCCCAACGAACCGTCACGGGGACCAAGATCGTCCCGGGCCCCCACCAACGGGTGAACGGTCTCCAACGGATCGACCGGGTGGTCGACGTGGATCAGTCCCCGATCGGTCGGACCCCGCGATCGAATCCCGCCACCTACACCGGCGTGTTCGACGAGATCCGGAAGCTGTTCTGCATGACCACCGAGGCGAAGATCCGCGGCTACAAGCCGGGGCGCTTCAGCTTCAACGTGAAGGGTGGGCGTTGCGAAGCCTGCCAGGGACAAGGGGTGCGTCGAATTGAAATGCACTTCCTCCCGGATGTGTTCGTCGAGTGCGAAACCTGCCGCGGACGTCGATACAACCGCGAAACCCTCGAAGTCCGCTACCGCGGCAGCAACATCGCCGACGTCCTCGATCTGACGGTCGAAGATGCGGTGGACTTCTTCGAGGCCCATCCCAAGATCCACCGGATGCTCTCCTGCGTGCGGGACGTCGGCCTGGACTACATGCAACTGGGACAGGCGAGCACCACGCTTTCCGGTGGCGAGGCCCAGCGAGTGAAACTGGCCAGCGAACTCGGTTCACGCCCCGCCGGCCACACCCTCTACGTCCTGGACGAACCGACCACCGGCCTCCACTTCGAAGACGTCCGCAAACTCCTCTCGGTGCTCCAGCGACTCGCGGACGCGGGCAACACCCTGGTGGTGATCGAACACAATCTCGACGTCATCAAGTGCGCCGACTGGATTCTCGATCTGGGACCCGAAGGCGGAGACAAGGGAGGCACCATCGTGTCGGTCGGAACCCCGGAAGACATCGCCGCGGATCCGACGAGCCACACCGGCCGCTGGCTGAGCACCGTCCTCGAGGGACCGCGGCCTGGAAGAAAGGCCGCGAGAACGGCGCCATCGATCGAACTCAAGGCCGGCCTGAAGGCGGAGACCAGGGCCGGCGCGAACGCCACTCCTCGAAAGGCCTCCGGCAAGAAGAGCCCTTCCAAGAAGACTCCGACCCGGAAGGCGGCCACGAAGAAGAAGACCACCGCCGAAAAGGCCGCCAAGAAACCGTCGGCGAAGAAGAAGGTCACGACCAAGAAGACTCCGGCCGGGAAGCGCGTGGCCAGGAAGGGTGCGACCAAGAAGAACGGCACCAAGAAGGTCCGAGCCACGGCCGGAAAATCCTGAGCATCGTGAGGCACACCACCACGATCGCCATCGCTCTGGTTTCCGGCATCGCGGCGGCATTGGTCGTGACGAGCCTGAAGAATCAAAGCGAGCGAAACGACGTCATCCTCGAAGCCCTCCGGTCTCCGGAGGTTGAACTGCGGCGAGAGGCCTGGGCCTTGATCCCCGCGTCCGATGGACTCGATCCCGAAACGATCACACCCCTTCTGCTCGATTCCATGAACCCGAGTCCTCCGGCCGCCCTCGCCGATGCCGCCCGCGAGTTTCTCGATCGGGGCTGGCCGATCCGCCCCGAATTGGTCGACGCCGCCGCGGTCCAGGGGGATTCCGCACCCCTCCTCGCCTGGCTCGAATCGAACTGGCCCTCGAAACCCGGCGAACTCGAGGCGATGACCCCCGGCCTTCGAACGATCCTGACGTCCGATCAATCGACGGCCGATGACTGTGTCGACCTGCTGTTCTCCGTCGATTCGCCCGCGCACCGAGCCGCCCTCCGTTCCTTGATGGAGACCTCGCAACCAGCGTCCGATCCCCTCACCTCGGACTCGCCGCTCGGGAGATCGCTGCTCGCGATGAGCCTGCTTGAACCGGAAGCGGTGGCAGCCCCGACCGCGGAACCCCTCCTGCGGGCGGCGGTCGCATTTCTCACGGATTCCACCCGAACACCGGCCATCGAACTCGAACGCCTCCCGGCCTGGATGAGGGTGAACTCCGCCGAGCGACGTCAACTCGATCTTCTGCAGGAAATGGCGGAAGGGGGCGACGCCGACGCCGAGCTGGCGATCGCCATGCAGGACCAAGCCCGGGTGATCAATGCGGAAAGACGGGTCCTCGCCGATCCGGAAGCCACTTTCAACCGGCGGTCACTCGCCGGCTCTCGACTCCTCGACCGAAATGACGAGCCCGGGGATGCCACGGTCCTCGGCCTGCTCGCCGACGGTCCTGCGGACCCCGACGGAACCGTCCATGCCGCGGCGATTCTCGCGTGGCGAGGACTCTCCGAGACCGCCGTCCGCCGAATCGAGGAGCGATGGCTGGATTCCGACGAGCCCGAGGATGTCCGTGCCGCCATGTTGCTCGGTGTTCTCCGACGCCTGCCCGAACCTGAACTTGAATCGCCCGCGGATCCGACCCTCCTGGCGATCGATCGACACGCCAGATCCGACACTTCCCCGCCACGAGTTCGACGAACCGCGCGTCTGGCCGCCCGGGCCCTCGACCTCTGGCCCTTCGATCCGACCGTGCTCGATCCCGACGCCTACGCCGCCCGGGCGACCCGGCTTCCCGACGGACGAGTGGACCCCGACGCCGTGCTTCTCGGTCTCCTCGCCGATGATCCACTCGCGGAGCGTCGGCTGGTGTCACCCCCGGTCTCCGTTTCCGGCGAGGCTTCGATCCTGGCCCGGGAGATCGGCTGGAGGGTGGCGATCGCCAATCTGCTTCGGGCGGACTGGATGACGGAGATCGGCGAACCGATTCCCGGGGATGAAGCCGACCTCAGGCTGTGGGTCGATGTCCTGGCCGCCCGCCGCCTCGCGGAGACGGGGTTTGCCCGGATGGCTCCCAGCGGAGAAGATCACACACGATGACCAGAAACGCCGACGGATATCTCACCGCCCTGCGGGCCCTCATGATGCCCTCGGACACCAACCACCAAGGAACGGTGTTCGGTGGGGTGGTGCTGAGCCGGATCGACCAGGCCGGCTATCTCGAGGCGAGGAAGAACGGTCGCCACCGCTGGGTCACCGCCTCGATGGACCAGGTCAATTTCATCGCCCCGGTGTACACCGGCGACGTCGTCTCCTTTCTGACACGGACCATTCGGACGGGACGCTCGTCGGTCACGGTCGAAGTCCGGGTCGAAGCGGAACGCCATGCGACCGGAGACATCGTCCTCGTGACCGAAGCCACGCTCGCGATGGTCTCGGTCAATGCCGCCGGACAGTCGATCCCCTTCGACAGCGAACCGACGGTTGGAAGCACCCCGTGAATCCGAAAGAGGCCCCTCTTCGTGTCGGATGCCTGATTTCGGGCGGAGGACGCACGGTCCTCAATCTTCACGAAGCGATCGAACGAGACGGCATTCCGGCGTCGATCGATCTGGTGGTGGCTCACCGCGTCGATCTTCCGGGGGTCGAACGTTGCCGAGCCGCCGGCCTCGAGGTGGTGGTCCTTCCAGTCACCGACGGAGGAGATCGCGATGAACTCAGCGATCGGATCGACGGCGTTCTGGAATCACACCGAATCGAACTGATCTGCCTGGCCGGATACCTGAAGCACTTCCGGGTCGCTCCGAAATGGTCCGACCGAGTGATCAACATTCATCCATCCCTCCTCCCCCGCCATGGCGGCCGAGGCATGTATGGAGACCGTGTCCATGCGGCGGTGATCGCCGCGGGCGAATCCGAGAGCGGCTGCACCGTGCATGCCGTGGACGAGATCTACGACCATGGGGCGGTGATCCTGCACCGACGATGTCCGGTCCATCCCGAAGACACGGCCGAAGCGCTCGCAGCCCGGGTTTTCCACGAGGAAAGCCTGGCGCTCCCCCACGCCGTCGCCGCCATCGCGGGTGGGGACCTGAAAATCATCGGTGGCAAGGTCGTTGGCCCCGCCCTTGACGAGTGCTAGGATCGATCTGGATGTTTGATCTCCGTTCCATCCTCATGAGCGTGCTCCTCATCGCCACCACGCTGCCCGGCGGTGAACGCTCGGGCATCGCTTCCGCATCAAGCAATCATCCGATTTCGTTCAACGCCCTTTCGGATGATGACGCCGATGCCCGCGAACGGATGATCGTCCGGAACTTCGCGGCGGGACGCCACGAACGAGCCCTGGAACTCGTGGACGAGTACCTCGGCCTCTGGCCGGAGTCCCCGAACATGCACTACAACCGAGCCTGTGCCTTTGCGTTGCTCGGTCGTCCCGATGCGGCGGGAGAAGCCCTGCTCGATGCCGTCAAGCACGGCTTCCGTGACTTCGACACGATGCGTCGGGATCCCGACCTCGCGTCGATGCGAACCCACGAGACCTTCACCGCGATCCTCGAAGCCCGAGGCAGAATCTCAAGGGACGCCGCCGGGCGGCAGGCCGAGGCCTGGAAGAAGCGATACGGCGAGCGATACGTTCAGGAACGGGACGCGAAGCGGAAACTCCATGTCGCGACCGGTCTCGGTGGTCGAGCCCACGCGGAAATGATGGAGATGATCGGCCGGCAGGCCGACGAGCAATCTCGGAATCTCTTCCCCGAAGCGTCCCTGGACTGGTGCTTCATCGTGGTTCCCGCCCCCGAGGACGTGGAAGAGGTCTTCAAGCGGGAACTCGACGTCGATGATCCCGAGCGGACCCCGGGGGTCTACCTGCACGGCCGCCGGCTGCTGGTCTCCCGGGACATCGGATCGAGCATGCGGCACGAGTTCACCCACCGCATGCACTGGGCCGACATGGAGGGTCGCGGCCAACGCCACGCCATGTGGGTGCAGGAAGGGCTCGCGGGACTTTACGAAGACTACGAGTGGCAACCGGACGGCTCACTGGTCTTCATCCCGAACATTCGCCACAACATCGCACGACGACAAGTCGATGCCGGGGTCGATCTGGCGTTCGAAAAGCTCTTCACCCTCGAACCCGAATCCTTTCTTGCCGGGAATGCCCGCTACTACCCTCAGGTGCGGTCGATCTTCGAGTTCCTCGCCAACCTCGATCTTCTCGCCCTCTGGTATCGCTCCTACTGCGAGACCTTCGACCAAGACCCGACCGGCGGCAAGGCCTGGGAGAAGACGTTCGGACTCCCCCTGGATCAAGTCAATCAAAGATGGCGACGCTGGGTTCGAGACCGAGGCGGTATCACGGACCGGGTCGGACCGGGTGACGCCTCGCTCGGCGTGACCGGCGAAGAAGCGGGTGACGGGGTCCGAATCACTTCGGTCTCGGGTCGCCAGGCACGCCGAGCCGGCCTTCGCACCGGCGACGTGATCATGAAATTCGATGGCGCGGCGATTCGAAGTCGAGCGGAACTCCTGGTGGCGGTCGGAGCCTGTCGGGTCGGGCAGACCATCCGGTTGGAGGTCCGACGCCGGACCTCGGTACGGATGGTCGAGATCCGCCTTGAAGCTCGTTGAAGGTCCACCAACTCAGGAATCCGGTGAGTCATGCCGGCCTCCGACCGAATTCGCTCCCATGGATACAATCCATGGTTCATGGCACCTGATCCCTCACGCACCTTCGGCGGCGACTTCAAACGGTTCTTCGGTCGTGGGCTGGGGGTTCTTCTCCCCTCGGTCCTGACCCTCTGGATCCTCGTCAAGGCCTACCAGTTCGTCGACCTGACCATCGCCCAGCCCATCAACGCCGGGGTTCGAGCGGGAATCGTCGAGGTTGCCGAGAACTGGAAACCGATGGGCGACTTCTTCGGCCCCGATTCCGAAGAGGTGATCCTCGAAATCGATCTCCGAAAATCAGAGCGAGGGGCCAGCACCGAGCCCGAGATCGTCGAAAAAGACCTCCTGCGGGCATCAGTCAACCGCTGGTGGACCACCTGGGCGCTGTATCTGGACTGGATCGGAATCCTCGTCGCCGTCCTCGCGGTCTATTTCGCCGGCCGATTGCTTGGCGGCTTTCTCGGCCGGCGAGTCCAACGCGGGGTTGAACACATCATCACCAGCGTCCCGATCTTCAAGCAGGTGTATCCCTACGTGAAGCAGGTCGTCGACTTCCTCTTCTCGGACGACAAACCCATCCAGTTCAATCGGGTGGTCGTGGTGGAATATCCTCGAAAGGGAATCTGGTCGGTCGGCCTCGTGACCGGCAGCACCATGAAGAGCATCGAAGACTCCTCCGGCGAAGCAGTCACGATTTTCATTCCGAGCTCTCCCACCCCATTCACCGGGTACACCATCACGGTGCCCCGTTCAGAGATTCGAGAACTCCCGATTTCAATCGACGAGGCCTTGCGATTCACCATTTCAGGCGGGGTGCTGGTGCCCCCGCATGAGACCCTTCCGGATCGAGATGACGATCCGACGAACCCCGATCCCTCCGGGGACCGTATCCTTCCCAAGGAAGAGCCCGGGTCTTCGTGAGCACCCGCGTTCGTACCGAGGAGTTTTCAATCATGCAGATCAATATTTCCGGCCGCCACGTCGAACTCACCGAGCCCATCGAGGAGTACTGCAAGACCCGCAGCGACCATCTCGAGAAGTTTCGTGGACACGTCCAGTCGATCACCTTCGTTCTGGACAAGGTGCACGACGACTTTGTGGTCGAAATCATGGCAGACGTCGAACATCACAGCACATTCGTGGCCAAATCCAGCGACCATGACCTTTACGCCGGCATCGATGCCGCCATCGACAAGGTCGTCCGACAACTCCACGACTGGAAGGAGAAGATCTCCGACCACAAGTCCCACTGAACCCGGAGATCAATCATGAAGCTCAGAGAAATCGTCGTCGAAGACGCGATCATCACAAATCTCGCCGGAACCAAGCGAAATGAGATCCTCGCGGAACTCATGGACGCTCTGGTCGCCGCCGGCAGCGTCCCGGAGGAACACCGGGATGCCTTCATCGACGGGGCCATCAAGCGGGAGAATCGAGGCTCGACCGGTTTCGGGTGGGGCGTCGCCGTTCCCCATGTGAAAACCCCGGATACCGATCGGCTTCACATCGCCATCGGCACCAGTGAGGCCGGCATCGATTTCAAGGCCCTCGACAAGGAACTGGTTCACTCGGTGTTCCTTCTGATCAGCCCCGAGGAACGACCGGAAGAACACATCGACGCCATGGAGGCCATCTTCGGCCATCTCAGCCGAGACCAGTTCCGCCGTTTTCTCCGCCAGGCCGAGAGCAGGGAAGAGATTCTCACGCTCTTGGATGAAGCAGACGCCGTGCCATCCGGCTGACGCCCCTCATTCGTCCACTTCCTTTCACTTCCTCCACTCCGTCCACTTTCAACGATGCCGAGCAGGACCGTGACCATCTCGAACCGCCTCGGCCTTCACGC
>CAJWFU010000056.1:0-9014 GCA_913031315.1 uncultured Phycisphaerae bacterium
TCCGCGGCAGTTTCCGGTCGGCCCTGGTGGCTCGCCTCGCCCGCTGCCCGATTCGCATCGGGGTCGCACGCGATGGACGCGGATGGTTGCTGACTCACTCGCTGCCGGGACCATCGAAGAAAGTGCCTCGCCCGACCGTCGATCTCTATGCGTCGTTGGTCGAGGCCCTCGGCGTTTCGGTCGAGAATCGTCGGCCTCGACTTCAAGTCAGCGAATCAGAACGGTCGCTCGCCGCGCCGCTGCTCGAAGGCCTTCCCCAACCCATCGTCGGCATGGTGCCCGGAGGCAGCAAGCTTCCGAAACGGTGGCCCGCGGAGAACTTCGTGGAAACGACGCGACGTCTTCGCGGGGTCGCAGGCTCGATCGTGCTCCTCGGCGGTCCCGATGAATCCGAACTGCTTGCCTCCATCGCCGGGGATCTCGCAGATTCACCGACGCCCGTGGTGCGAAATCTGGGGGCGAGCGGGCTCGGCCTTCACACCCTCCGAGCCGTCGTCGGCGGGTGCGACGCCCTGATCACCAATGACACCGGCCCCAGACATCTCGCCGTGGGACTCGACATTCCCACCGTCGCCATGTTCGGCCCCACCGATCATCGATGGACGCTGCTTCCGGGGGCTCGGGAACGAATACTTCTCGCTGAACCGTTTCTGGACGACCTTCACGTCGCGGATCGGCATCCGGAGGCCTGCCGGATCGATCGCATCGCGGTCGGCGACGTCGTGCAAGCGATTTCAACGCTTCTGGATCCCGCCTCGGTATCGTTCAAGGCATGACGGAAGCCGCGACACATTTCGGTTGGTTCTGGTGGACCGCGATCGCGGTCTCGTTTGCATGCGGCAGCACGCCCTTCGGGGTCATGATCGCACGCAGCCGCGGCGTCGACATTCGCAAGGAAGGTTCGGGGAACCCCGGGGCCACCAATGTCGGACGAGTGCTCGGCCGGCGATTCGGAATCGCATGTTTCCTGCTCGATGCCCTGAAAGGTGCGACACCGGTCCTGCTCGCCGGCTGGCTTTCGGGGGTGATCGGCCGCGACGCCGGAGAGATCGCCCCGGCCGCCGCCTGGGGATGGATGAGCGTCGCGGTCGCTGCGATCCTCGGACACTGCTTCAGTCCGTTCCTCGGATTTCGCGGCGGCAAAGGTGTCGCCACGGGCTTCGGGAGCGTGCTCGCCATGTGGCCCACCCTGACCATTCCGGCCATTGCCGCGTTTCTCGTCTGGGCCGTCATTCTCGGGCTCACTCGCTTCATGTCCCTGGCGAGCATGATCGGTGCGATCGTCCTCCCGGCCACCGTGCTGGCAGTCGCCTTGGGAACCGGCGAGGGTGCGATCCGAGGCTCGATCCCGTTTCTGGTGGTGACTGGGCTGATCGCCGCGTTCGTGGTGTTTCGTCACCGGGGCAACATCAGTCGCCTTCGCAAAGGGCGAGAGACCACGATCGGCGGACATCAGGACTCGACTCCGTCTTCCTGAATCCCCGACCCATGTTCATTCTTCCGTGAACGGCATCATGGCCAACGGAACCACGACCATTTCGTCGGTATCGACCCGAGCGGGAACCGCCTCCGCCTGTCGTGACCAGCTGGTCCAGGCGTCCTGGGACAGATCCGTCTCGATGGTGGATTTCGTCGACACCAATCGAGCCGAGAATCGACCATCGCGTTCCGCGGCAACCTGACCGATTTCCGCCAGAACCGCCGATGCCTGACCCCTGGTCATGACCAGGGCGTATCCGAAGCCGCGGTCGGCCAACGCCTGCCGCAATTCGTCCGGCGGCCCATCCTCGCCCCGACCCACGATCGGCAACGGCTGGCTCACACCATCTCCAAGCGGTGACGCTTGAAGATTCCGAACCAGGGTCACGCCTCGCTCGATGGCAATCAACGCGATTTCCGTCTCGATCCTTGCGGGATCGGTGACCGGAACCACCAGCCCGAACGACGCCAGTGCGAACACCCCCTGGTCTTCCGACGCGACCACATCCGGTCCCGTCGGTCGAACGCTGCCGCCGAGCCGCCCACGGCCCCACAGGACCGCCGCGGACAGCCCCGCGATCATCAGCCCGACGAAGAGGATCTGCACCGGCCTTCGCTTGGCATCCCACCGCCGTCGACGAACCAGAGACTCCAGCGATCGCTCCATGAACTGCGTGGGCTCCGCCGCACCGGCCGCGAAATTGGAATCCGCCACGATCTCGCCTCGCGCCACACGAGCGCGGACCGGTCCGAGCAGATCACGGCCGACCGGCACTTCACCGGTGGTACGCAACAGACGGTGATCCTGCTGCATCCGCAACAGACGCATCGCCGCCAGAGGGTCACGGAATTCGAGCTGAGCCAGGAACTCCGACGCCTCCGATTCCGTCATCGATGATTCGACGAATCGGAGAAGTTCGTTCGCGTCCTCATCGGCCAGCGCGGTGAGCTCTGCAGACCCGCCGAAAAGCCCGAGGATGTCCGCCGGTGGATCGACCTCGGCGTGCGGGCCGTCTTCGTGAGCGAGCTCGTCCGACGACGCATCACTCTGGCCGACATCAGGGTCGCCGGAATCGAGAGGTTGGTCGGAGTCTTGATTCAACGGGCGATCTTCCGAACCCTCTTGACGTGAGACACCGGAAGATCGATGCCTGCAGTGCAGGGTAGCGAAGAGCACGAAGTCCGCTGGGATCAACCGTCGCTGTCGTGCCCGAGACCTTCGAGGGAGAAACGCAGGGCGGCTCGGGCTCGAAAGAGGCGGCTCTTCACCGTCCCGATCGGGGTTCCAAGCACCTCGGCGATGTCTGCGTAATCAAGTCCCTGCAAATCACGAAGAACGATGATGGCACGGGCCTGGAGATCGAGACTCCCAAGGGCCGTGACCACGTCTCGGCGGAGAGCGAGACGCTGTAATCGTTCCGAGGGGTCCGCCTCGGAGGTCCCGATGTCGATTCCGTGCTCGTTCTCCGGGAGCCGGGCATGCCGCCGCAACTTTTCTCGCCTCAGATGGCTGTAGACGCAGTTCAGCGTGACTCGGATGCTCCAAGTCATGAACTTCGCCCGCCCATCGAAGCCCGGAAGCCCTTCGTACATGCGAAGGAAGGCGTCCTGAGCCACGTCGGCGGCGATTTCAGGCCGGCCCAGCATCCGGAGGCAGAGACCGTAGATTCGGGGCTGCACCCGTTGAAAAAGCATGTCAAGCGACGCGTTCGAACCCCGTCGCCAAGCCTCGATCAACTCGAGATCGGGGTCGACTTCGGGCACGTTGGTGCCTCGAACCGCACCCAGAACACCCGACTGTCCCGGGTCCGGGTCCAGTGCCGCATGCGTCCCACTGGCAGCATTGACCACGTACCCAAGGGCGTGCGTGCTTGACGCAGCCTGGGGCTCGTTGAATCGTTCAGCTCTTGAGGAGTCGGGCATGAAAGTCTGACCTGGGGGGCGGTCTGAATACGGATGAATCGGCTGACCATCCAAGAGCGGTTCGCACGGCCCGAGATGACGGATTCCGGCCGGTTACCATTCAAGGGTACGCACGATGTTTCCATTGTGTTCCGATTCTGAGCAATTCCAAGCGAGCCTCCGATGCCAGTTCCGGTTTCCCCACCATTCGACTCGTCAAACGATCGCTTTTCCGGCTATCGGTCCCCCCTGGAGACCAGGAACGCCTCCAAGGCGATGCGTTCCATCTTTTCAGAGCGACGTAAGTTCGGCTGGTGGAGGCGGATATGGCTTGCCCTGGCCGAAAGCCAGAAGACGCTTGGACTCGAGATCACCGACACTCAGATCGCTGGAATTCGAGCCGCTCTCGACGACATCGATTTCGAAGTCGCGGCCGAACACGAGCAGCGGCTTCGGCACGATGTGATGGCCCACGTCCACACTCTCGGTGATCGGGTGCCGGAGGCAGCCGGAATTCTTCACCTCGGGGCCACCAGCCAGGACGTCGTCTGTAACGCAGACATTTTGATTCAGCATGAAGCCCTCGAACTCATCGCGGCCAAGATCGCCCGAGTGATTGATCGACTTGGAGACTTCGCCACCCGACATCGCTCACTGCCCACCCTCGGCTTCACCCACTATCAGCCGGCCCAACCGACCACCGTCGGCAAGCGAGCGACGCTCTGGGCCCAGGACTTCGCCATCGGCCTCGAAGAGGTGGAACGGCTTCGAGACGGTCTCCAACTTCGCGGGATGCGGGGTGCGACCGGTACTCAGGCCTCTTTCCTGGGCCTCCTCGACCGAGATCCAGCCCAAGTCGATCGCCTCGAGGAACTGGTGGCGTCGAGCCTTGGCTGGGATCCCAAACGAACCTGGACCGTCTGTGGCCAGACCTATCCAAGGCTTGCCGACGCCCGCCTGCTCGCCGGCCTCGCGACGGTGGCGGCCGCCGTCCACAAATGCTGCAATGACTTGCGACTGCTGGCCAATCTGCGCGAGGTCGAAGAACCATTCGAGAAGAATCAGATCGGCTCCAGTGCGATGGCCTACAAACGGAATCCGATGCGGTGCGAACGAGCCACCGGCCTCGCACGCTTCGTGATGAACCTCGTCGGTAATGGCTACGACACCGCCGCCACCCAGTGGTTCGAGCGGACGCTTGACGATTCCGCCAACCGACGATTGTCGATTGCGGAGTCCTTCCTCGCCTTGGATGGTTGCCTCGACATTCTGGAGAACGTCACCGGCGGACTCATCGTGCACGAAAAGGTGGTTGAAGCCCACCTTGCCGCCGAGCTTCCCTTCATGGCCACCGAAGATCTCATGCTCGAAGCGGCCCGTCGCGGCGGTGATCGGCAGCACCTTCATGAAGTGATTCGAACTGCGAGCATGGAAGCCGCCCGCCGAATCAAGGAAGAAGGCAAGGACAATGATCTGCTTGATCGCTTGCGAAAGACGCCCGAATTCGCATCCGTGCCATTTGAGGACGTCGTGGTACCGGCACGTTTCATCGGACGAGCCCCGGCCCAGGTGGATCGCTTCGTCTCCGAGGTCGTTGACCCCGTTCGATCGAAGTATTCCGCATCCCTTCAGGGCGGTGGGGACCTCCGGGTCTGAAAATGAGGTTGGCAGGCAGCCAGGGCTGAATCATCGCCCACCGCGCCAAATGAGGGGCCTAGAATGGCCGATCGGCAAAAACTCCGAAAATCAATGATCTAGCACCGATCTGCAGCGAAAAATCGGCTCCAAGCCCACTTTTCGCCTGTTTTCGGGGCGTAAGTTTTGATTTTTCTGCACAACTGGACCTTGATTCTGAGCCGCGAACCGGGTTTCAGCCGATACTCTCGGACGAATCAGATCTTCTTTTCGCCCAGAACGCCGAGCAGATCCCTGCGGACAGGGAAGCCGGGAAACGGGCCCCGACAAGGAGCACCCATAATGGAAGCCTACGAACAACTTCGTCGCCTGGTGGACTCGTGCGTCGACGACGTCCAGAAGGCCGCTGGTGGTAACAAGGCCGCCGGCACGCGCGTACGCAAGGTCATGCAGGACGTCAGGGAAGCCGCCAAGCAGCTTCGCGCCGACATCCTGAGTACGCAAAAGCCCGACTGAGCCTCTCCACCCCTGCAAAGGGTGAGACAAGATCTCGACGCCGCATCCCTGATCGGATGCGGCGTCGTTCCTTTTGAATGACGAGGGCACGATCGATCCAGCGGGCTGAGCAGCAGTCACCGGTTGTCCGGTAGAATCGCCGGCACCACCTTCTCGCAATGGAATTTCAAGTGTCTTCAGAATTACTGTTCGACTACAGCCACGTCGACTTCGAAGCCCCGATGGCCGGGCTCGACCTCATCCACCGCATCAACCCCCATCGAGGACACATGGTGCAACTCGACGGGGTCGCCTGGTGGACCGAAGGACGCGGGGTTGGCTGGAAGGACATCCGAGATGACGAGTTCTGGGTCGAAGGACATATTCCAGGCCGCCCTCTCTATCCGGGCGTACTGATGGTGGAAGCATCCGCCCAGCTCTCCAGCTTCGTGATCCAGATCGACAAGCTGGATGATCCCGACCGGGGATTCCTCGGCTTCGTCCGAAGCGACGAGACGGTGTTTCGGGGTCAGGTGGTTCCGGGAGATCGCCTCGTGATTCTGGCCAAGATGATTTCGAACAATCGACGCCGCTTTGTTTCACGGTGCCAGGGATTCGTCGGCGACAACCTCGTCGTGGAGACGACGGTCACCGGCATGCGGTTCTGACCAACCGAAGTCGGATTGCCACGATCATGACGCTACCTCCACTCCGATTCGACCCGATTCTGAGAGCTCGAGCGTGGGGCGGACGTCGCCTCTCCAACTGGGGCCGAGTCCTGCCGCCTTCGGCCGCGATCGGTGAATCGTGGGACCTCGCCGATCTCCCCCCTTCGATCGAAGGAGGCATCTCCCGTATTGCCGATGGCCCCTTCGAAGGTCGGTCCCTCGCCGACCTCCGGGCCCAGCACGCCGGGGAACTGCTGGGCGGGCTCCCCACCGCCGCCACCGGTGGTTTCCCATTGCTCGTGAAACTGCTGGACGCGGAAGACGACCTGTCGGTCCAGGTACATCCGGACCCGGCGTACGCCGACGCTCATCCAGAAACCTTCGTGAAGAACGAAGCGTGGTTCGTGCTGGAGGCCCGTCCAGGGGCCGCGATCTACCGCGGCATCCAGGATGATGTCACGCCTGAAGACTTCCTCAAGGCGATTCGCGACGGTCGTCTTCTGGAATGCCTCATCCGCATCGAAGTCCGAGCGGGAGACTGCGTGAGGCTTCCAAGTGGAATCTGCCACGCACTGGGAACCGGCGTACTGGTGACCGAGGCCCAGACCCCGAGCGACACCACGTTCCGCGTCTGGGATTGGGATCGAAACGATCCCGGCCGCCCCCTGCACCTGGACGCGGCCATGGAATGCATGCGATTCGGACGGCGACAGCACGACGGTCGTCCCGCCGTGACCCACCTCGAGGACGTGATGCCGGTGGTTCACAACGGCGTCACGACCCGTCGCATGTGCTCCACGGACGACTTCACCATCGATCACGTCGAACTGGACGAACGCCCACTGGCCATCACCACCCACGATGAGCCGACGGTCCTGGTCGGCGTCTCCGGTGACGCCCGCGTACTCGACGGGGAAGGACGCTCGACCCGACTCATCGCTGGAGACACCGTCCTTCTTCCCGCCTCCTGCCCCCGGCCCGAAGTCCATCCCACCTCCGGGGTGAAACTCCTGCAGATCAATCTGCCTCTGGTTTCTCCAAGGACGCTGGCATGAACACCGCTGCAACCAGCCGCGGCCTGAGAATCATCTGCGTTCTCTGCAGCCTCCTGTTCGCCGCGAAGACCGCCCGAGCAGTGGATCACCGGATCGAGCTCGATGCCCCGTGGCCGAAAGCGGCCGACGTCGCACCCGGCGACCGAATCCTTCTCGCTGCCGGCCTCCACGCTTCCGTGATGGTCGACTCCTATCGGGGAACCGCAGAGGCTCCGATCATCATCACCTCGGCCCACCCCCGGATTCCGGCGGGGATCGGACGCGGCGACAAGCGGCCGTGGTCGCTCGAACTTCGCGATTGCGATCATGTGGAAATCAAGAG
The DNA here is from genome assembly GCA_913031315.1 of uncultured Phycisphaerae bacterium. Lineage (GTDB taxonomy): Bacteria > Planctomycetota > Phycisphaerae > Phycisphaerales > SM1A02. Next base: position 7,557 of record CAJWFU010000056.1, read on the forward strand.
CATGCTGATCCTCACCGCTTCCAGCGGTGGTATCCGCGTGGTCGGTCCCGAGAAGAAACGAAGCGGTTCGATCTCTCTGGTGGACATCCAGGTGCTTCCTCCAAAGTCCGATCGGTTTTCGGAGTTCGGAATCAGCGCCGCCCGCCTCGATCATCTCGATCTGGCCGGGATTCGAGTCTATCGCTGGCGGCAGACCGGATTCGACATCGAAGACACCGGCAGGGTTCGGGGCTCCACCCTCGTCGGCGAAGGAACCGGCCAGCTCGACAGTGGCCTTCGCGGCCTCGCCCTGCGTGGCGTCGATCAGACCAGCCTCACCGGCTGCTCGTTCATCGGCATGGCCCGAAAAGGCGTGTCTCTGAGCGGTCGGCCCGACTACACCTCCTCCCTCCGGATGGACCGGTGCGTCTTTCTGAACGTACCCACCCCCGTCGATCTCGACTCGGTCCCGAAGACGTCACTCAACGTCGACCTTCAGCGGAGCACGATCGTGAGACCGGTCGAGGGCGTGGTCGTCGTGAGCGAGCCCAAGCCCGAAGACCCCGGGACCGATTCTTCCAACGCCGACGACCGGGGCCAGATCACCGTCAAGATCGACTCCTGCCTGATCACCTGGACCGTGGGACGCCTGAAGCAACTCGTCGCCCCGGGCTCCACCCCGGCCAATTTCGAATTCGGCCCCAATCTCTGGTGGTCTGCGGAGTCTTCCGTGCTGGTCGAAGCCCTCGGTGGCTTCCCGGGCCGTACCACCGCCCCCCAACGCCTCGACATCGATCCCAACCTCGAGACGAAGACCCTTTTTCCTCGGAATCCCGCCGCCTCCGCCTTCGGACACGGGCTCGATTCAGATAACTCCCGCGGACCTGAATGACTTCCCCGGTCCTCGTATACTCTTCGTGAACATGGATTCCACCGGCCCCATTCCATTCCGAGCTTCCGCCGCCTACGGCGTGAGACCCACTTCGCCGTCGGCCCGACCGAACCCGACTTCGGCCGCGGGAGCGGCCCCCTCCACCACGATCCGCCCCACCGTGGTCGATCAGGTTGAAACCCGCTCCGCGAACACCGAACGACTTGATCTTCTGGTGGCGGGAACGGTTCGAAGCGACATCAACCGCGGAACCGGATTCGACGGAGATTCCGTCTCGGCCATCCCCAGCGGCAAGCACCTCCCGACCCGCCCCCAGGCGGTCAACGAGGGCCCGATGCACCTCTACAACCGCCAGGCCGATCGAATCGAGGCCGCCACCGGCGTGGCGCTCGGCCGCACCCTCGACCTCCAGGGCTGACCCCCGTTCCCGGGCCCTCAACCGCCTGCGGCACCCTCTGGTTGTGAGTAGCCGGGAGGGCAGTTATTCTTCTCGTTCTCGCGAGATGTCCGGAGTCGCTCGACTTCGACCAGACGTTCTCGCCCTACGCCCCTCGACGAGAGGGGACGGTTTCCAGGCCCGCTTCGAG
>CAJWFU010000057.1:0-9002 GCA_913031315.1 uncultured Phycisphaerae bacterium
TCAGGATCGCCACCACGAACGACCAGAAGTAGATCTCCTTGCCGTGGCCGAAGGGGTGGCGGGCGTCGGCGGGCGTCTTCGCCTTCTTGATCCCGAAGAGCAGGAGGCCCTGGTTGCCGGTGTCCACCAGCGAGTGGATGCCCTCCGCCATCATCGCGGCCGAACCGGTGATGCCCGCGGCCACGAACTTGGTGATGGAGATGAGGCCGTTGCCGATCAGGGCGGCGTAGATGACGGTCTTGTTGCCGGATGCCATGCGGTCAGGGTACCGGTGGAGACACGGGGCGTGTCAGGAGCGGGGATTCAGGGGGCGAGGACCCGTCGGCTGGAGCGGGTCCGGAAGAAGTCGTTTTCGAAGCCCGTGGAGGGGGCTCACTTTCCTCGACGTCGCTTCTTGGAGCCGTTGGACTTCGGTGATCGGCCGGTCGACCGCGTCCGCGCCAGGCGTTCATGGCGTTCCGCCCGATCCGCGAGTGACTTCGCGTTCCGAGCCTGCTCCTCGTTGAGGCTCTCGAAGTTTTCGAATCGTCTTCGATCCAGCTCGCCCGAGTCGAGGGCGGGTCCGACCGCACAGCCGACCTCGTCGTCGTGGCGGCAGTTGCGGAATCGGCAGCGATCGATGATCTGAACGACGTCGTCGAACAACTCGAGGATGCCCCGCTCGCATTCCACCAGCTGGCACTCTCGCACCCCGGGGTTGTCGACCAGAACCCCACCGCTCGGCAACAGATGAAGGGAACGTGCGGTGGTGGTGTGCCGTCCCTTTCCGTCGGCTTCCCGAATGCTCCCCGTCGCCAGGTCATCCGCGCCGAGGGCGTTGGCCAGCGTCGATTTTCCCACGCCGGATGATCCGAGCAGGGCGACCGTCTCTCCCGGGCCGCACCAGCGTCTCAGGCCTTCCGCCTGTTCCGGATCGCGGGCATCGAGGGATTCGACCATCAGTCCGGGATGGAGTTTCTCGGTGTCGCGGCGACACGCATCGGGGTCATCGCTCAGGTCGATCTTGGTGAGGACCACGACCGGACGAATTCCGGCGTCGAGTGCGAGGGCGAGATAACGCTCGATGCGGGAGAGATTGAAATCTTCGTTGCAGGACGTGGTGATGAGGAGCGTGTCGATGTTCGCGGCGATGATCTGGGGCTTCACCTCCTCACCGGCGGACTTTCGCCAGAGCGAGGTCCGGCGGTCGAGTCGTTGCAGCACGCGGTCGGCATTCGCGTCGATCACGACCCAGTCGCCGACCGCGATGTCGCCCACCGCTTCCGCGGACTGGACGGGAATCCCGAATTCACCCTCCGAACCGAGAAGCATCACCCGGATTCCATGGTGCGAGGACACCCGGGCCACCTTGATTGGAGTTGATCCGTGGTCCGCGACCTGCTGTTGGAAGAACGGCTTCCATCCGGTCCTGAGGAGTTGGTCGTCATTCATCTCGCCTGACGATACGTCACGAGCGGTGGTCATTGGCGGGTGGATCGTCCGATCTTCAATCGAGATCGATGAAACCCAGTATCGAGAGCAGGATGATCACGACGATTCCGATCGGAAACAGCATGGCGAGGACACCGGGCAGGTCGACAAGCAGCCGAGCGATGGGGATCCGCCGGTTGGCCGGCATCGTCGATGTCTTCCGGCCGCATTCGGGGCAGCGTTGCGGCGGCTCATCGACGTTCAAGTGGTCGAGGCGATAGTGACACTCGACGCAGCGATTCGGATCCGGGGCCCGGAGTCTTCCGATCCAGCACCATCGCAGGCCCGCGATGAAGGTCGCCAGTAGGAAGACGATCGGGCCCTGGGTGTTCAGGTAGTACGTGACGGATCCGATTCGGTACGTGCCGCCGGTCGAAAGGGTCACACCCAGGAAAGGAATCGCCACGGCGATCACCGCCGCGACCGGCCAGCACCAGTCCCGCAGGCGTAATCGAAGCACCGTGGCGGCATTTCGACAATCGAAGTCAGGAGGTTCCTTCGGCAGGGCTGGAGCTCCGGGCCGGCGGCCGGCGGATCGAGGCGGCCACGGGTCTGGTGACCGTCCGGTGGTTCGAGTCTATCGATGACATCGTGATCGCCGGCTCGACCGGACCGGGATCCCGATGGAATCCGGGTCGTCGAGAAGCATGATCCGGCGGGTAAGATCGGACTCGTTCGAGCCACCGACCCTCACCGGCCTGGAGCACGCCGCGATGCGAAGATCAAGAGCACACCGGACGAAAGCCGTGACCATGATCCTCGCGGCGTCGTTGTCGATTCCCGCCGTCGGTGGACCGACCGACGATCCCGAGATCGAACTCGCTCGTCGAGGACTCCACGGCTACATCGGCAGTCATGCGGGGGCGTCGCCCGAGACTCACCGCTACGGGGCCGGTTTCTACGCGTCGGTGTGGTCGCTCATCGACCGGCCGATCCGCAACTTCCAGATCGGCCTGCCCTCGACCTGGCTTACGCCCGACAATCGGGACAACCAGACCGAGCCGCTCTGCCCGCCCGGAACGATCGCCCGCGACAACTGGCCGGAGCGGGGGCCGACCTACGGCAGCGTCTTCCAGACCATGGAAGGTGGGCTCGGGTACTGGGCCGGCAACCGCTTTCACTACGGACCTCCGAAGTTCAGCATGAACGCCACGCCGAACTGCTACTCGACCGAAGTGGCGTCGCCCGGTTGGCCGTTCTTTCACAGCAGCGAACCGCTGGCCGACGACATGCTGGGCATCGCCCAGGTGAGCAATCGACTGCTGGTACCGCCCGACGGGCTCACCTTCGAGGGGAACCCGATGGGTGAACTGCTCGGGTACGCCTGGATGGCGTTGCCCCTCACCGATCCACGGGACGATCCGCAGCCCACCGGTGATCAGAGCTGGACGTTGTTTCTCGATGCGGGGAACTTCAAGGGTCCGCTCGCCTACTACCTGCCCGAGTGCTGGAGTCGGATCTCCCGCGACTTTCCGTTCGACCACGGTCGCTGCCTCGACTCACGCCCGGCCGCGGGCGGCATGGCGGGTTCGATGGAGATCAACACCGTGCCGGAGTTCCGGGTGACCGACGCCGAGGGCACGACCTTCGCGAAGATCCCCCAGCTCCAGTTTCCGGTCGATGACGAGGGTCGGACGGTTCTCGTCCGTGACGTCACGATGTATTCCAAGGCCGCCCTCTACGACGACGTGCTTCGCTGGCGGAAGGGCGGCCCGCCGCCGAGTGGTGCCTTCAAGCCCGATGGCGCCATGACCCCCACGGTCGGCACGGGCGCGGTGACCTATCGCCAGGACGAGAAGAAGATCACCGGCGTGAACCAGCTCGCCACCCCCACGGTGTTCCCCGGCGACGTGTTCGGACTTCAGTGGAACGACCCGACGGTGATCGAAGACGGCGTGGCTCGGTTCCCGACCTACTTCCGCGACGAAGGAGAGACCCGGGCCCGGATCACCAAGGCGGACGTGCCGACGGACGTCGGTCTGGTCGAGAAGGTCTTTCCCGGACCGCGACCGAAGCCGGCCCCGTATTCGGCCGAACCCCTGCAGGGGTCCTGGTCCACGCCCGGTCCCCGGTCCGGTCCGTTCGAGACCGTGCTCGCCGATGGTTCGACCGTGCGATATCACTGGTACCGATTCATCGACCAGCCCTGCTTCCAGCAGTTCGACTGGACCCCGACCCAGCGGAACGCCCTGCAGCGGATGATCGTGAAGATGCATCGCCACTGGAAGTCGGACGACCAGTACCTTCCGGGTCCCGGGGGGGGTGAACTGGCGAATTTCGATCCCGCGCTCTTCGTCACGCCGCCGAAGGGAATGCAGTTCGGTTTCGTCCCAATCGTGACCTGGCAGGGCATGAAGTGAACGGACGACTTCAGCGGAGATAGAGCGTCCCGATTTGACGGTGCACGCAGGTTTCGTTTCTTGAATTCGACTCTGGTGGCTGGGACGGTCGGGGCGTCGTTGGCCTCCGTGGATGCATGTCGTTTCATGTCGCCCCATGTCGCCCCATGTCGCCGGTTCCGTTTCATCTCATGCCGTTCCCTGCGGTCAGAGGCCGAGCTCGCAGATCTGGACGACGCCCGGGCGATCTGCTTCCGGGGTCTGACCCGCGTGGCGGATCCGACGGGTCGCTGAATAGAACCGGAATCGATGGAACCAGTGAGGTCGTCGAAGGGTTCAGGCAAGCATTCGTTCGAGGATCATCACCGCGTTCAGGGCGGCGCCGCGGCGAAGGTTGTCGGCGGTCACCCACATCCGAACTTGCCGGGCGTCTCGCGGATCGACCCGAACCCGTCCCACGAACACGTCGTCCCGACCGTCGGCGTCCAGTCTGGGCGTCGGTCCGTCGGGATGCGACGAGGCATCGACCAGTCGGAGGCCGGTGCCCTCGGCGAGGGCCCGGTTCAAGTCTTCGACCGCGACCGGGGTCCGGGTTCGAAGATGCAGGGCGGCGCCGTGACCGTTGCGAACTGGAACCCGGGTCGCGGTGGCGGCCACCACCAGCTCGGGTCGGGCGAGCAGGATCGGAATCTCCCGTTCGATCTTGACCTCCTCGCCGCTCCGGCCGTGTTCATCGAGGGCACCGATCGTGGGAATCACGTTCGCCGCGAGCGGGGTGTCTCCCCGCGCAAGGCGGTCAAGGAGTTCGGTGCCGGCTCCGGAGGCGGCCTGCCACGTGGTGACATCCACTCGGTCGAGTTCGAAGGCGTCGCGGATCGGGGCGAGGGCGAGGGCGACCTGGATCGCGACACAGTTGGGGTTCGACACGATCGGAGTCGCGTCGGAGATCCGCTCGCCGTTGAGCTCCGGAACCACCAGCGGGATCGACTCGTGAGTCCGGAGCGCGGAGGAACTGTCGATCACCCGGCATCCGTGGGCGGCGATGGCGTCGGCGTGTCGGATCGCGACTTCACGGCCGGCACACAGGAGCGCGACGTCGACCGCGTCGAAGGACACGTCGTCGATGCCGACCACCGGGTGTTCCTCGCCCCGGAAGAGAATCGGGTCGGCTTCATGGGCGCCGATCGCGATCAGTCGTTGGACGGGGATGCCGCGTTCCTCGATCAATCCGAGCACCGTTCGACCCACCAGGCCACGAGCGCCCACGATCGCGATGGTGGGTGGCATCAGGAGAAGTCCTCTCGCGGTGACGGGGAATCAACTTCGGTCGGGCCGCGACCGACCACGGTTCCAGTGGTTTCTCCGATCGAGCGCACCCGAAACTCAAGGTTGCTGATCCGGGCGAGATCGAGGGCCTTCCGCTGGATCACGCGACCGACGATGGAGGTCGCGTCGTCAAAGGTGAGACGGCGATACCGAGGCTCGGTCCGGGGTGATCGCGCGGGGTCGGTGGCGTAGAGCCCGTCGACGTCCTTGATCAGGTCGCAGCGTTCCGGGCGAAGATGGCAGGCGAGGTGAATGGCGGTCAGATCCGACCCCCCACGGCCGAGCAGCATCAGGCCGCCGTCGGCATCGAGGGCGACGAAGCCGGGAACCACCAGGACATCCAGATCCTTGCGATCCTTGCGATCCTTGCGATCCTCGAGATTCCTGAAGTGGTCCTCGACCGCGGCCACATCGAGTGCCACCGGGTCGGCATCCAGCGGATCTCCTTCGGCTCGGAGTCCGATCTCCGCGAGATCCGCGGTCCGGCTCCGGAGTCCGCCTGATTTCAGGGCCGCGTCGAGGTCGGCGGCGGTCTGGAATTCGCCGGTCGCCAGAACGCGAGTCTGGTCGGAGCGATTTGCCGGCGATCGGTTCCCCCAGTCTTCGGCGAGGCGATCCGTGACGCCCTTGTAGGCGGAGACCACGGCGATCACGCGGCGGCCCGGTTCGGCGATCCGACGACACTCCCCGACCACGGAGTCGAGACTCGATCGATCCGCGAGTACCGATCCGCCGAACTTCAGGATGGCCAACCGGCGATCATCCACGGGCCCGCGACCCCCGTCTCGAGAATTTCACGACGTTGGAATCGCGCCTGGTCCGGTGCTGACCAGCTGGATTTTCGGACGAAGTCTGGGACATCTGGGACACGGTAGCGAGTCCGGTTCCCGAGGCCGCTTCTGAGGCCGTTTCTGGGAGTACCACTCGCGTCCTGAAGAACGGAATTCAATCGGAATCAACGGGGTCTTTCCATATGCTTGGAGCATGCGCACGAATCAACTTCGATCGGTCCCCGCTCTGGTCCTCGGTCTCGCCACGCTCCCGGTGCTGGCCGGTGGCGACATCGTCTTCGAGGTGATCCCCGGTGGGCTTGCCAACGGGGTCTCGGATGACGGCGGCTTCGTCGTGGGGGAGAACGCGGGCGGCGGTTTTCTCTGGACCTTGGACGGCCTCACCTCCCTCGGTCAGGCTGCGGCCATCGGCGTGAGTGCGAACGGCGGCTTCGTGGTTGGTGACACCACCGGACCGGTCGGAAATTCCGCCGGCCGATACGACGAGGATGGTGGGTGGACGGTCTTCGGTGGTCTCGGTCCCAGCGGCTGTGACTCGAGCCTGTCCAGTGCCTATGACATCAGTTCGGACGGTCAGCGCTGCGTGGGACTCGGCTGGGACGGCTGTCGTGCCGGCGCGTTTCTCTGGACTCCGGGTGCGGGCATGTTCCAGCTTCCACAGTTCGGGCCCAACTCGAGCCGGGCGGACACCATCTCCGGCGACGGATCGGTGATCGGCGGCTGGGATGAAGCAAGCAACGGGACTCGTCGGGCCGCGGTCTGGAGCCAGAACCCGAAGAGCGGCGTCTGGGAAGAGACGCTGCTACTCGCCGGAACCGCCGGCAACGCCATCGGTGCGGGCGAAGTCAACGGTGCCAACGGCGACGGTTCGATCGTGGTCGGCAGTGCCAACGGCTCGACCGCCGCGACCTCCGGCGGGTTCGTCAATCGCGCCGACGACGGTCTCCAGATCATCGGGTTCCTGCCTCCCGAAGCCAGCCCCTCGGTCGCGGGAGGGTTGGACGTCTCTGAAGACGGCCGGACGGTCGTGGGTTTCCAGCGGGAGGGCCTCGGCGGAAACCAGTCGTTCCGCGCCACCTATTGGACGCCCGAAACCGGACTCGTGGATCTCAAGCAGCATCTGAACGAGCTGGGTGCGAATATTCCCGTGGAGTTCACCCTCGCGGCGGCGATGTCGATGAGTGACGACGGTCGGGTGATCTGTGGCTGGGGCTACGAAGGATTGTTCTTCTTCCAGGACGCCTGGATCGTGGTGCTTCCCGGCGGCGGCGGCCCGCCGTGTCGCGGTGACTTCAACGGTGACGACCTCGTGAACGGCGCCGACCTCGGACTTCTGCTCGTGGGCTGGGGAACCGAGGATCCGCTGGTCGATCTCAGCGAGGACGGTCGCGTCGACGGCGCCGACCTCGGCCTGCTGCTTTCGTTCTGGGGCGACTGCCCCTGACTCGGGCGGGCGCGGCGTTCCGATCGTGCGGTCTGTACCGGTCATGCATGGGCCGCCGCGTCGATCTGGCACGGCGCAGCATCTTTGACGAAAAAGGTTCTTTACAGCGAGGCTCGAACTCGTTCAGATCGAGTTCGACCGGTGTTGCATGGATGCGACGAACCGGTCGACTCGAAAACCTGAAGGAGATATCGCCGCATGACTTTCCGCATCTCACCCGATGACCTGAACCCCGGCACGTGGATCACCATTCGGCGTCCAGCCGTGAACGCGGCGGCGATCAGGGATCCCGAACTTCGATGGGTGCTGATGCTGGTCGACGTCCTTCACCCTCCGTCGGGCCCGCGACCCGGGCTCCCGCTCAAGGTGACCGCGGTGGACCTTCCCTTCGTCTACGTTCGAGCGATGGAGCTGTCAGGCCGGTCGCCGGCGGTGGAGATCGTCGATCTCGACGAGCACATCGTCGTGGGGTGCGACCTGGACATGGTGAAGCGGATCGAGGATGAGGCCTACAAGGCCCGATGTCAGAGCGAGGGGTTGTTGAAGGAGATCAAGCGGCGTCGGCCGTCCGACGACTCGGATTTCCTCGACGACCTGGCTGCGTGACTCACTCGAATTGCGCCGCCTTTCACCGCCTTCCGCCGCCTTTTGCCGCCATGCGGTGGACGATCGGTGCATGCTCGGTGGTTTGAGAAAGTGCTTGGCGATCTGGAGATCTTCGGTCAGACTTCGAGATCGGAGGCGTGCTTCAAAGCCGTGCCGTTCGGGTGGAGCCGCCCCCAGAAAAACCTGGTCGATCGAGTCGTTTCAAACGCGGTACCGCCGCGTCTGATCGTCTCGCCCGGTTCGCAGGGTCGCGATCCGGGGTGTTCGCCCGCTCCGAAGGCACGGTCAAGGAGGACCGCCCGATGACGACGCCCATTCCCTACGACGATTTCCGCCCCGACATGTGGGTCACCATTCGCGACGTCCCCGAGGACGATCCGTCGGTGTCGCCGTTCGACACCCCCGAGGAGACGATGGGTCGACTGCGACGCCGTCGCCGGCCGGTGGCCCGCCCGGGTGTTCCGCTCCGGATCCTGTCGGTGGATCTGCCGTTCCTGTACCTGGCGGTACTGGACGGCGACGGCGATGAGGTGGGCCCGGTGATTCTCGACGTCCGCGACCAGCCGGTGGTGGGGATCGACGAATCGGTGCCGCACGCGATTATCGCGTTCGGTTGGCGAAAGCGTGAGGACGCCCAGTCCCGGTGCACCGAGGCGGTGGGGCGGACCGCGGAGATCGAGACCGCGACCGAAGTCGCCCGGATCCAGAGCCGCGCGGAGGCGGGCCTGGAGCCGGAGGACGAACCGCGGGATCGCCGATCGCGTCGAGAGCGACCGGACCGCGAAGAGCGTCGCCGCCACGGTCGCTGCGGCGACTCGCTGGTGTCGGAAGTCCGACGGATCATCGAAAGCAACCAGAGCGACGACGCCGAGGGCGAGGACGATGAGGACGTGTGACGTGAACCGCCGGTGAACGAACTTCACGACCCCGGTCGGGTGCCGCGCCGTCGGAGTCGCGCCACCCGGTCGGGGTGGGGGCAGTCATTCAGGTCCCGCTCAGGACTTCTCATCTTCTGACAGGCACTCG
>CAJWFU010000058.1:0-8968 GCA_913031315.1 uncultured Phycisphaerae bacterium
GTCCTCACGAGCCGCGTGGTATTCCGCGTTCTCCTTGAGGTCACCGAGCGCTCGAGCTTCGGCGATTCGCACGATGATTTCCTTGCCCCTCGAGTGAAGCTCCTTCAGCTCCTGTTCAAGATTTTCCTTGTCTTCACGGGTGAGGAATTCCATCGTCTTCTCCGAGGTCTGGGCGAGTCGGCGGGGAGTGATTGGTGCAGAAAGCCTCGCCGGGGTGGCGAGGCGTTGTGCGAACTCGAGCGAAATCAGGCTACCTCGATGACGCCGGAGTCGCCAGTCCGCCAATGGGAGCGGATTTGATGGCGAGAGCCCAAAGCACGCATCCGACGACGCCCACGATGATGGTCTGGGCCCACGTTCCCGGATCGGGAGCGGCCGGGCCGCCGCCACCAAGAGACCAGGCTCGAACCAGCGGGCTGAGTTCGGAAAAGGCGGTTGGATCCGAGAGGCCGAGTCCGATCAGGGGCGGCCCGACAAGCCACGCGAGGAGTCCGCTCATCGCGAGGGTTCGTCCGGACCGGTTCCAACCGAGCAACGCAATCAGACCGCCGACCAGGACCGTGATCGCCACGAGATCGAAGGCCAGAATGCTCAGGCGGGGGACGGTCCAGCTGGTGACCAGGCGAAGGGGCCAGAGAACGATCTGCGTCAAGGCCAGAAGCGTCACGGTGTCGAGCATCGCGGCCGCGATCGGACGCCTGGGGGACGCCGCGGAGAATCGGGCCAGGGGCCAGGCGACGACGACCCCGATCGTCAGCGCGACGATCAGCATCCGCGCCGCGGGCGTGTAGGCGGTGGAGGTCGGTTGCAGGGGGGGCCGCACGCCGATGGCCACCAGCCAGGAGGCTGCGACCCAGATGCTGGCGCCGAAAACCAGGCCGCGCGGGAGCTCCGCGGGGTGGACGGGCGTGGTTTCGGAGTGGGAGTTCATCACCGGAGCATAGGGCGAACCGAGATCCGGTCGCCCGATCAGCGGGATCGGTCGCGGATCATCGAGTTTGGTGACTGAATCAGCATGTCCGGGCGAGCATCGAGCTCGCCTCCGGCGCAGTGTTCTTCGAAATCGCCGAACTCGCGGGCGTAATAGTCGAGATATTCGAGTTTCTGCGCGGTCGGAACTTCGGATGGACTCGGGTCGTCGGGAGAACGGCCCCAGATGATCGAGCAACCGTTGGTCCGAAGAACCAGGCCTCGTTTGGAATTCCCATGATTGGACACGTCGATCAACTGGATCTGCTCCGACCAGCCGCGATCGGAGATGGCATCGTTGAGTGCGATTCCGGCCACCACGTCATCGCCCCAGAAATCACCGACCGGTGGAGCCAGGCTTCGGTCCGCACCTTTGATCCGAGGGAGATCGCGGGCGCTTCCGGCTTCAAAGGCGTAGGCCAGACGGTGACCTCGGACGTCGACCAGGACGTCCTTGTTCTCGCCATCGATCTTGGCGTAGACCACGGCTGCGGGACGGACCCATCGACCTTCGACTCGAATGGTGTCGGCGTCGATCCAGCGGAGTTGATCGAGCGACTCGAACCAGTGTGTGGCCTCAAGGGCGGCGTGAGCCTCGATCAGGCCCTCGCGAATTCGCGCGGATCGTCGATGGTCCCCGACGGTGTTGATGACGATGCCCTCGAGCTCCCGCGGAAGGGTGCGATCGATCCGAAACCAATCGGGCGCGTTCTGGAATTCAATCGTCAGGTCGTTCGTCGACTGGAGATCTCGGGCGACCGCTCGCTGTTCGAGTTCCGGAATCCCCATCACCAATCCGGTGGTCACCCCGGCCGCAAGGGCCAGCCAGCCGGTGATCCGGATCGCTGTTTTCGTGGCGGGACCGGGAGTGAGGGTCTCCTTGATCGCCTCGAGCCGGGAGGTACCGGAGGCGGTTTTTCGCCGACCGGAGGTCTTCGATCGTTTGCTGGGTGCGCGTTTGGCCATGACGAAGTCATCGGCTCAACCGTCTCTGCGACCCCAGAATCGCGGTTTGGGTCAGCCACGCAGGAAAGCGGCCGCCACGAGATCCCGGCAGAGGGCAGGCATCGTCATTCCGCGGGCGGAAGCCGCCATGGGGACGAGGGAGTGAGTGGTCATCCCGGGGATCGTGTTGACCTCCAGGAACCACGGCCTCGGCGTTCCGTCGGGGTCGGTCGCCAGAAGCCAATCAATCCTCGACAGGTCTCGAGCGCCGATGCCTCGATGGATCTTCCGACTCCAGTCCGCGAGCAGGGTTTCGAGCCCGCGGGGCAGGGGGGGAGACACTTCGTATCGCGTGTCGTTTCGGAGATACTTGGCCTCGTAGTCGTAGAGCCCTTCGGAGGGGAGGATCTCGATCACCGGGAGGGCCTCTTCGCCCACGATTCCGATCGTGAGTTCCCGGCCGGCGATGAAGGATTCGGCCATGAGTCGCTGGTGACTGGCCTGAAGCTCGGCCACCACGGTCGAGGTCTGCCCCGCGTCTCGCACCACGCGGACGCCGACGCTCGAACCTTCGTCGACGGGCTTCACCACGAACGGCGTTTCAAGATCGATGGTTCCGTCAGCCCCGACGTGACTCGAGCGGGGGGTGGGAATTCCCAGTTCACGCACCGCTTCCTTGGTTCGAATCTTGTCCATGGCCAAGGCGGCCGCTTCGGCACCGGATCCGACGAACGGAAGTTCGATCCGGGTCAGGAGCTCCTGCAGTGGACCACCTTCGCCCCAGGGGCCGTGAAGGACGGGAAAAACCACATCCGCAGCGTCGGCAGCGAGCGCGTCCCGCAGCATCCGCAGGTCGGGGTGATCGATGATCCGCCGAACGACCCGAAGATCATCGAAGGTCTCCAGTGCGGCGGCGACGCGGTCTCCGGACTGAAGGCTCACGTCGCGTTCGGCATCGGGACCGCCCATGAGAATGGTGATGGTCTTTCCCGAGAGCATGGTCACGACCTCGTCGCCTCCTGGTCTCGTCTCCACACCACGACTTCCCGCTGCAATTGGATTCCCCGTGCGTCAGCGACCCGTCGGATGACTTCGTCGGAGAGAGAGATCGCATCGTCGGACTTGCCGCCTCGCTTGATCGTGATGAAGTTGGCGTGGATCTCGGAGACCGTGGCGGAGCCGATTTGAAGGCCTTTGAGCCCGGCTTCATCGATCAAGCGACCGGCGGAGATCGTCTCTCCGGATCCCGGGTCCACGGGATTCCGGAACATGCAGCCGGCGGATTTCTCCGCCAGAGGCTGGGTGCTCTTCTTGTAGGCGGCGATCTCCTTGATGCGATCGCGAAGTCCGACCGGATCGGTCTGGCGAACCCGGAAGACCGACCACAGCACGATCGGATCGGCGATGTTCGTGCGTCGATATTCAAAGCGGAGTTCGGACGCCGGATAGACCCTCGTCTCTCCGTGCTCGTCGAGGCAGGCCACCGCATGCACCACATCTCCGATGGATCCGTATCGACCGCCGGCATTCATGCGGATCGCACCGCCGATCGATGCCGGCACGCCCATGAGGGTCTCGAGGCCGGCGAGGCCGCTGCGGGCCAGGTCCATGAGGGTCCGGGCGAGGTCCGCTCCCGCGCCGACCCTGACCAGGTCGACTTCGCCATCGGCATTTCGTTCCACGGCGCGAAAAGCAGGGGCATCGAGTCTGACCACGATGCCGCCGACCCCTTCGTCCGCCACCAGCAGATTCGCCCCCTCGCCGAGAATCCGCAACGGGGTGCCGGTGCGTCGGCAACGCCGAACGACTTCCGCGAGGGTCGCCGGATCCCGAGGGTGCAACAGGATGTCCGCGGTCCCCCCGGCGCAGAACCAGCTTTCGCGGCCGATGGGGGCGTCGAGTTCGACCTGCACATCGAGGTCGCCGAAGATTCCTCCGGACGCATGACTGCTCACGGGGTGTTCTCCCGGTCACGATCGGCCCTGGGGGAGGTACCGCGTTCGACGAGATCACGGCCGATCTGCCAGACGGGGCCGGCGCCCATCACCACCACGAGATCGCCGTCGGCGAGCACTTCCTCGAGGTGTTCGACGATGGCGGCGAACGGGTGGACATGCATCGCCGTGGTGCCGGATTCGCGAAGCCGATCGACCAGATCGGCGGCGGAGATTCTTCGACGCTCTTCCTCGCTGTCCCGCACGAAGAAGATTTCGGGGACGATCACGAGGTCCGCCTGGGTGAACGCGTGGGCGAACTGTTCGAGCAGGAATCGAGTTCGGCTGTGCTGATGGGGTTGGAAGACACAGATCAATCGGCGGGGACGGAAAGAGGTGCGGATGGCCCGAAGCGTCACGTCGCACTCGCTCGGATGATGACCGTAGTCATCAATGACGCCCGCGGATCCGCCGTCGCGGGTGGCGACCGTGCCCAGCCGCTGCATGCGACGGTCGACCCCTTCGAAGCCGGCCATGGCCTGGCCGATGGCATCCCAGTCCGCGCCCAGCCAATGGGCGAGAATCGCGGCCGCGGCGGCATTCAAGGCGTTGTGATCGCCGGCCAGTCGAGTGTCCCACCCCACGATGTACGCCCCGTCCTCGAGCAGGCCGATCCGTCCGGCGGAGGCATCATGGACGACCTGATAGTCGGCGCCCGGTGCGAAACCGAAGGTGCTGACGCCCGCTGCCAGGCCAGTGCAGATTTCCCGGCGGTGGCCACCATCGTGGGCGATGAGCAGCCTCCCTCCCTCGGATTCCGGAGGCAGCAGGCGGGCGAAATCACGGAAGCTCTCGACGATCTCGTCGATCGAACCGTAGAAGTCGAGATGATCCTCTTCGACGTTGTTGATCAACGCCACCGTCGGCTGGTGCCGATGGAACGAGTGGTTGAATTCGCACGCCTCGGCCACGAAGATTCCGGGGCGAGTCTCGGGAGCGTCACCCAGGCTGGAGGCTCCGACCCGCCAGCCACCTCCGAGCTGCGGGCATCGAGCCCCGGCGATGTAACTGGGATCCAGCCCACACTCGACCAGGCAATGGGCGAGCATCGAGGTCGTGGTGCTCTTGCCATGGGTGCCGGCGATGGAGACCCCGGTCCGACCTCTCATGGCCAGTCCGACTGCATCCGCGTAGTTGAGGACTCGCACGTCGGCTCTGTCCGCGGCCTGGAGTGCCGGGTCGTCCTCCCGGATGGCGGCACTGGCGATGACCAGATCGCACCCTTCCGGAAGTTCGCTGGCGGCGGGATCCTCTCCAGTGGCGATCTCGATCCCGGAAGTCCGAAGATCGGCCACCGCCTCTGATTCGACGGCATCGGAGCCGCTGGCCCTGGCCCCGCGATCGAGAATGATCCGCGCGAGTCCGCACATGCCCGATCCACCGATCCCCAGGAGGTGGATGCGACGATGGCGAAAAGGATCATTCGAGCCGGGAGGAGTCACGGAAGTGGGGGGATCGGAGGGAGGAGGGACGGGCGAGGGTGACATCACCGCCATTCTATCGGCGGGATGGGGCTTTCGGCCCCACCTTGGAGTCTCGATGGAGGTGGTGATGGGTTCCAACCTACAATCGCGGGCATGACTGGATCGACACGAGCGTCAGAAGCGGAACGAACGGTCCGGGCCCAGGTCCTCATCGTCGACGACGAGGGGGAGCACGCGGAGGTGATGGCCGAGGCGCTTCGCAAGCCCGGGCATGTCTGCACCATCGTGAACGGACTCGAAGCAGCCCGGGAGGAACTCCTTCACGGGGTGTTTGACGTCGTGGTCACGGATCTGGTGATGGAACATGAGACCGCCGGACTCGATGTCCTTTCACTGGTGCAGGAACAACAACCGGACGCGGCCACGATCCTCGTGACGGCCCACGGAGACATTCCGACCGCCAAGGCGGCCCTGCAGGGCGGGGCGTACGACTTCATCGAGAAGCCACTCGATCTCGTGGTCTTCCGGAATCTCGTCGACCGAGCCGCGGAGACGGTTCTGCTCCGTCATCGAGCGGCCAGACTCGAGGATCAACTCGACGCGGCCTACGGCATCGAGGGCATCATCGGCGAGTCGGCCGGGATCAGAGGGGTCATCAATCAGATCCGGAAGGTCGCACCGAGCACCCTTCCGGTGCTGGTGACCGGAGAAAGTGGCACCGGCAAGGAACTGGTGGCCGCCGCGATTCATCGGTTGAGCAAGCGGGCGTCCAAGCGGTATGCCACCTTCAACACCGCGGGCCAGAGCGAGAGTCTTCTCGAGGACCAGCTCTTCGGTCATGTTCGTGGCGCCTACACCGGGGCGGATCGGGATCGAGAAGGCGTCTTCGAGTACGCCGACGGCGGCACGCTGTTCCTGGACGAGATCGGGGACATGCCGGTCTCGATGCAGCCTCGCCTGCTCAGAGTTCTGGAAAGCGGGGAAGTGATCCGTCTTGGTTCCAACGATCCCAAGAAGGTCGATGTTCGATTCGTGAGTGCCACGAACCGCGATCTTCGCAAGGCATCCGAGGATGGAGGTTTCCGGGAGGACCTGTACTTCCGTATCCGCGGGGTCGAGATTCATATTCCGCCCCTGCGGTCGCGGAGGGATGACATTCCACTGCTGGTCAACCATGCCGCGGGCCGCTTCGCGGCCGAGATGGATCAGCCGATCCCTCTGGTCACCGAACCCGCGATGCTGAGGCTGGTCGGCTACTCCTGGCCCGGCAACGTTCGGGAACTCTTCAATGCGGTTCACCGAATGGTGATCGCCTGTGAAGGAGATCGGATCGAAGTCCGGGATGTTCCGGAGGAGATTCGAAGCGAGGATCACGACGACGACTCCGGTGGCATCGAAGGCGGTTCCCTCGCCGGCGTGGGATTGGACCGCCTCGAAAAGGAGGCCATTCGCCAGACCCTCGCATTGACCGGCGGGAATCGAGAGCAGACCGCCAACCTGCTGGGCATCGGAGAACGAACGCTCTATCGCAAGTTGAAGGAATACGGGCTTCGATGACCCGGGACCGAACCCGCTCAGAGACTGGTGCGAACCGTCGTCCTGGCCACCCCGGTGACCAGTCCGATGCGGACGATCCAGGCCTGGTCACCATCTGCGATTTCGAAGCGAGGCGTGTCATCCGCGCGAGCCACTCCTTCGGCGTCGAACGAGAGACTGGAGGTGGCGGGGGCATCAAGCCGCCGTACCTGTACGCCTTCCAGGGCCGCGGCCACGTCGGTACCGAACCGAACTCGCCACGGGCGACCGTCGGCCCGAAGAATCGGCCGGGTACGGTCGTCGTTGGCAAGCATCCAACCCCCGCCATCGGCGTCCAGGATCAATGCGATCGGAGTCCCGGGGTCCACCACGGTTCGATGACGGGCCTGTTCGAGATCATCTCGGAGCATGCTGGCGGCCGCGGTCAGCCGGGACCCGGACTCCCGACCGACGAGCGGGACCATCACCATCGCGACGGTCACGAGGACCGCGACCGTCACGGTCAGTTCGACCAGGGAGAAACCGCGGCCTCGAGCGTGGTGCGGTCGGACATTCATCGTCGGCCTCGCTTTCGGTCCCGGTTCCGATCCCGGTTCCGATCCCGGTTCCGAGAGCGATCGGATCGATCTCTTTTCCATTGACGTTCGTATCGGTGTTTTCTGATCGACTCGGAATTCTTTTCTTCATGGCGTTCCGACGCGGCGGGAGACGGCGCGATGACCTGCCCCGCGGCGCAGACCGTCACTCCCATCTCTTCCGCGATGGCGGTGAGAGTCTCCGGGTCGGTCCGTTCCGGAACGCATACCGCTTCGATCAAAAGCCCTTCAGGAGTTCGATGCGGCCCCTCGGGGGCGGTGAGACCGATGATTCGCCCGTCGTCGGGGCGGGCATAGACGATGGCCTGATCGCGAAGTTCGACTCGGGACGCGACGATTCGTCCATGAAGCACCGCGTCGCCACTGAGCCTGACCGTGGATTCCGGCGCGAGAATCGTTCCAACCACCAGCGAATCCGATCCGAGTTCGAAGACCATGTCCTGGTCGGATGTGATCAGCACGCGATCGGCGACCGAGGCTGATTCGATCGACAGCATGCCTCCGCGGTCGCTCTCACGTTCGTCCGGGGTCGTGCCTTCGATCGAAGTGTTCTGAATTCGAAGTCGGCGCCCGGCCCGCAGGATGAGGGAACCGCGGGGGCCGACGGTGATGTGGGTGTCGCGAAGATGAAGATCGCGGGTCGCATCGAGAACCAGGGTGCCATCCTCCACCACGATCCGGTCATCCGAATCGGTGATGCTGAGGTCTCCGAGACTTCGGATGACCTGATCTTCTCGAACCACGATTCTTCCATCGGATTCTGCGCCTGCTCGCCGCCGACTGGGACCGGAATCAGCGCAGAAGGCCGCTTGCATCGACGGCATGGAATTTCGGGGCATGGCAGGACCGGTCGGTACGTCGGGGGCGGCCATCGGGGGCAGTTCTTCGCGAATCAGTCTTTGACCTGGAGCCTGGACGCCGTCGGAGTCGGTTTCGAAGACCAGAACCTCGGTTCCGGGTGCAATGGCTTCGGGGCCGAACTGCACATCGACCGGATCGCCTCCCAGGGTGCCGATCACCACCGGACCGACGTCCTGAAGTCCGGGGCCGGTCCAGGGAAGGATGGCCGATCGGTCGAGGACGCGAATCGATCGCTCGGCGATGATCGCGGTTTCTCCGAATCCCAGATCAATCACCGGTTCCGCCGGCTCGAATTCGAGGGTCTGCTCGCTGGCGGCTTCGAGGCCGTCGACCGTGGCGACGCAGCGGAGGAGGACACGGATCGTCTGGTCATCGACGGGACCGTCGTCGTCCGCGTCCCGGACTTCCCAGCGGGCCATCGCCGTGTCGATTGGAAAAGACTGGTCCAAGCGGCCCTGAGCGATCGCGGTTCGCCAGTCTGGTTCGGCATCGAGGGTCGAGCTGGCGAGGTCCAATCCGCTGGCAGCCGCGTGTCGCGCAATGGTGGCGGCCGCGATTCGTTGGGCCACCGGCACTGATTCCCGGCGACCATCGAGCCAGGTCGCGGTGAGCATCAGTCCCACCGATATCGCGACCAGAACGA